>OODV01000032.1 GCA_900299555.1 uncultured Endozoicomonas sp. | reverse complement strand
CGGGTAGCTGTGGTCGACGAGACATCTGTTCCAGATAAAACGCTTGATAATGATGTCTGAGCATAGCTGGCATCAGCTAAAGGATTTAGAAAAAGCGATTGGTATAAGATTCTGCGCTGCCTATTGATGGCATAAAGTCTTTGGCCTGCTTGGCAGCAGGTCAGCTCATTAAGAGATCAAACTGCTCAATAATCAGTAACAGCCTCTCACCTTCCAGCCGCTCAATCGTCAAGGCCTCTTCTGCATAGGACTTGATGTTTGAACCCTTTGGCAACGTGCCTCCCCCATCAATAATCGCCCTGACGCGGGGAACAAAGATCCACTGTAACCACTGACTGAACGCCATGGTATCCATACAAAAGGGAGTGGTACTGGCCATGGCTTCAACTGAGGGGGGCATCGGAAGCCAGACTTCCTGTCTGCGCAGCTCTACTTCTATAGCTTCCAGTAAAATAATTACTTCTTTAGACATCTCAGCTATTTGCTCTTTTATTACAATGTACGTAACAGATGATTGATTTTACGTTCCAGCATAAAACCCGGGCCAAGACTTAGAGCCCGTTCTGCCAGCTGGCGGGATTGTTGTAGATGCCCCTGTTCCTGCCTGAGTAAAGCCAACTGATAATATACTTCCGGAGCTGTTGGGCTGATTCTCATCGCCCGTCCGAGCGTACTTTCTGCTTCATCCAACCTGCCAGACTCCCTGGCATTCCAGGCCTGATTCAACAGAGTACCCAAAGCATCCTGACGCTGTTCGTAGGGTGATGAGGTAACGGGCTGGTCTTCCTGTTGTATCAGCACAGGCGTGGAACATCCGGCCAGAACTCCAGTTAAAGCCAGCACAGTCAGACCTTTCTTAGCAAAGCTCTCTTTCTTTAAGCAGGAGACTATAAATTGAGGGGGAGTGTAGTGCTTCATTCAAACCACGCTTTAATCTTGTCAAACAGATTGTCTTTCACATCTGCCTTACAACCGGCATAAGCCTGTGGCTCAGACCCTTTAATATATGGCATTTGCAGGGCACCTTCACAGTAACGATGGCTTCGGCCATTTGCTGTGGGATTGACCCAGATCCTCGTTAGATTATTGGCATCCAGTGACGTAACCGATTGAACCGGAACATTCGACATAAAGTTACCCCAGATTTTCAGAGCACCACTGCTTCCAGTCAGTTTCGTTGGGCTGTTGTCATCATGGCCAATCCAGGTAACCGCCACCAGGTCACCGGAGTATCCAGCGAACCAGCTGTCCCTTAGGTCATTGGTGGTTCCTGTTTTGCCACCCAGCGCGATACCGGGTTTAACATACTGGTAGACTCTTCGCCCGGTACCCTCCTTCATCACAATACCCAGAGCAGTACGAAGTAATTCCATGGGAGCAGGCTCAAAAGCACGCTCTACTGAGAGACTGTAACGGCTTAAAGGTTTACCCTGACTGTCCACCACGGCATCTATTGCCCGCAGTGGCATACGGAATCCCCCGCTGGCAATGGTCTGATACATTTTGGCAACCTCAATAGGGGCCAGTGACGGCGAGCCCAGCAATACTGAGGGATAAGGCGGTAGATTCTGATCAATACCCAGTCTTTTCAGAGTATCCAGTACCGATGACAAACCGACCGCCATGCCGGTATTGGCTGCTGCCTGATTATAGGATTTAGCCAAAGCAAGGTAGAGTGGCACCTGCCCGTGGGATTCACGGCTATAGTTTTGAGGCTCCCAGTAACCTCCACGACCATCACTGATTTTCACCGGTGTATCACTGACTGGCGTGGTCAGTGTGTACTGGTTTGGTCGCTCCAGCGCCGTAAGATAAATCGCCGGTTTCAATAAAGAACCTACCGGCCTTCGAGCCTCAATAGCGCGGTTGAATCCGGCATAGCCTGGGTTTCGATCACCCACAATGGCGAGCAGATCACCCGTCTGGGCAGAGCTGACCACCATGGCTCCCTGAAGTTGATTATCTTTACCCAGATTTTTTAAGGTACTGGTCACGCTTTTCTGAGCTTCCCGCTGAATCACTGGATCAAGATTGGTAAAAATTCTCAGGCCCTCACTGGTCAGATCCTTCTCGTCATAATCCTTTCGCAGCTGCTCTTTAACCATATCGATATAAGCAGGAAAATCATTGGTGCTAACCAGTTCACGACTGACAACACCCAATGGCAATTTCTTGGAACGCTCTGCTTCAGAAACCGGAACGATCGAACGCTCCGCCAGCACATCAAGCACCAGGTTACGTCGTTCAAGGGCGCGTTCCGGGTATCGTCTTGGGTCGTAATAAGATGGGCCTTTGACAATAGCCACCAGCAGTGCCGTACGAGCAAGGTTTAGCTCCTGAAGGGGCTGGGCAAAGTAAAACTGACTAGCCAGACCAAAGCCATGAATCGCTCTGCGACCATGCTGACCCAGATAAACCTCATTTAAATAGGTCTCAAGAATCTCTTCTTTGCTGTAATGCAGTTCAAGCAGAAGCGCCATCATCGCTTCTTTGCCTTTTCGAACCAGTGTACGCTCGTTGGTCAAAAAGAAGTTTTTAACCAGCTGCTGTGTAATAGTACTGCCACCCTGAACGACACCGCCGGCTTTCAGGTTGGCAACCATAGCCCGGGCAATGGACGTGGGAGAGATACCAAAATGGTCGTAATAGTCTCTGTCTTCAATAGCCAGCAAGGCAGGAATGAGATACTGAGGGGCCTGAGAGGCTCTAATTAGCAAGCGATCTTCATAGCTTGCGGGGTAAATGCCTCCGATCGGCTGAGGATCCAGTCTCAGCAGTGGCAGACTTTTACCGTCCCGTCCCCCCAAACGCACAACTTCACTACCCTGAAAGTCAATTTTTACATAGCGCGATGGCTCTGAGCCATCAGGAAAGTGGAAGCCGCGGCTATAGATGACAAACTGATTACCATTTCTGGCGTATGTGCCAGGCCGACTAACATCCCGAACCGCCTGATACCCCTGACGCTTAAGTTGAGACTGGAGGTCACTGGGGGTAATGAGCCTGCCAGCATACAGTTCCATCGGGCGCGCAAACACCTTGGCCGGTATTGCCCACTTTTTCCCCTCAAACTGCTTGGTGACCACGGCATCCAGATAGACAGCATAAGCAGAAACCAGAACCACCAGCGTCAAGCCAAGCTTGAACATAATGGATTTCCATGGCACCGGATTTCCCTGTTTTTTCTTCGAGGATGATTTGGTTTTTTTGGCAGATTGGCCTTTTTTAGTCGTCGATTTCTTTAGCATGCGGGCGATTATACGCTAGAGCCGGCTGATGATCTTTTGCGGAAAACGAAAATTGCAGGATATTGACTCTATTTTTTGTTTTTATACCCAAAGACCTTCACGTTGCTATGCTGCGATGGGTATAAGTCCTTATAGGCGTAATTATCACCTCTTAATCCAGGTTAGCTGAATAATGCCCCTGCCAATTGGCAAAAAGTGGCTCGATGAGCCCACTGAGCTAACCCAAAGCTCCACACCCTTTCTGGTTATCATGATGGGGCTATCGGGTTCAGGAAAGAGTACTGCCAGCGGTATGATCTCCCATGAGTTTCAGGCCGCCTGGGTATGCGCCGATGCGGTCAGGAAGCGTCTCTACGGTTTGAGACCAGAACAGTCTTCCAAAGCAGCAGGACTGAATATTTACTCCCCTGCCGCTAATAAAAAGATATTCACCCAAATGGACTCTCTGGCTCACACTCTGCTGGAATCGGGTTATTCGGTCATTCTGCAGTTTTGCGTACCATAGAACGTCAACGATTTATCAGCATTGCAAAAAAACTCAAGACTACCTGCGCTATTGTCTACTCCAAGGCGCAGGAAAGCACAATTAATAAGAGGCTCTGCAACCGGCTAAAGAACCCTCCGAAGCGACTTTTGATATCATGAAACAGCAGCTGGATTGGCTGGAAGATCCCTGCTCAATAGACGCCCCTCTTCTGATATCACTCAACACCGATCATCCATTTTGGCAGGACGAGTTAAAAAGACAGCTGAAATGCCATGATATTGGTTAGGAAGTACCAACAAAGCGTCAAATTATCATTGATTCGGTATAACTGATAACACTAGGAAGAGGACTCTAAAGTTCTGGTCTATTCTAAGAAAAATAACTTCTGACTTTCAATAATCATGCTGTCTCTGGTACGGACGCTAGAGTTGAGTTAGGGATCCAGTAAATGGCAACTGATCTGATCGAATTAAAAAACCTTGGTAAAACATCCGTACAATGGTTAAACGCTGTTGGTATCAGAACCCTTGAGCAACTTCATGAAGTTGGTTCTGTTGCAGCCTATTGCAAAGTCCGTGACCGGGGGTTCAAAGTTTCGAAAGTATTGCTCTACGCGCTAGAAGGCGCCCTTATCGGAGCCCACTGGAATGACCTGGACCCTGATTACAAAGCCCGCCTGCTTGAGGCTGTAGAAGACAGCCCCCCAGTGCTGTAACCTCTTCAACAATCGTAAGCTTATTTATCTATCATGACCACAGACAGGGCAGTCTGGGTCTGCCTGCAGTCCCATTGTCTGCCACTCCATGGTCATGGCATCAAAGATCATCAGCCGACCATGTAACGTCTTTCCAAAACCGGTGATCAGCTTGATCGTTTCCAGAGCCTGCATTGTGCCAATAGTACCCACTACCGGCCCTAGTATTCCGGATTCTGAGCAGCTGAGGCTTTCATTGCTTTGTTCATCATATAGACAGCGGTAGCAGGGAGCATCTGGCTGTCGGCGATCATAAACAGACAGCTGTCCATTAAGCCTAATGGCCGCCCCGCTCACTAATGGAACGCCAGCCCTGACACAGGCAACATTGATCGCGAAACGGCTGGAAAAGTTATCGGTACAATCCAGAACCACGGTTGCTTTACTCACCTGTTCGAACAGAGATTCACCTTCCAAACGGTCTTCCACGACCTCAAATTCCACATCTCCGTTTATTGCAGACAACCGGTTTTTTGCAGCTTCTGCTTTTGGAGTCCCCTGATCAAGGCTGGAATAAAGCAATTGCCTCTGTAAGTTCGTGGTATCCACCGTATCCGGATCCACCAACACCATCTGTCCAACTCCAGCAGCTGCCAGATACTGTGCTGCCGGGCAGCCAAGCCCCCCCAAACCAAGAATTAAAACTCTGGCCTCCAGCAATCGCTCCTGCCCCTCAATATCAATCTGAGGAAGCATGATCTGTCGACTATAGCGGAGTAACTGCTCATCATTCATGGCCGTTCAAAGTCCTTGAGAAGGGTACACTGTTCTGGGACAGCTAAATGAAACCGTAGAGATATTAACTGTGAAGTATAAGGAGAGATAAGTCCGAGAATATACCCATGATATTTATACTGGCGGGGGATTGGATATCCCCGCCTGCCTTCGGGTTCGGGCTTTATAAAATTAAGCTTCTGACTCGACGAACTCTGCATAGGCTCCTGCATCCAGCAGATCACCCAGCTCACCATCATCCTTCAACTTCATTTTGAAAAACCAGCCGTCATTATATGGATCACTATTGACGGTCTCTGGTGCATCTTCCAGTATTTCGTTTATTTCAACAATTTCACCAGTCAACGGTGCATAGATCTCAGAAGCCGCTTTTACAGACTCTACAGCACCCGCTTCATCACCAGCACTAAGAACAGTACTCGGCTCAGGCAACTCAACAAATACAACATCCCCCAATGACTCCTGGGCGTGATCAGTAATACCAATGGTGACGGTTCCGTCTTCTTCCAACCTGACCCATTCATGGGAACGCAGATACCGTAACTCAGAAGGTATGTTGCTCATCTAATAATCCTCGGTCGACTGTCTTTAATGCTGAAAAGCATTAGGTTCCTATCTCATTATCCCCCTCCCAGAAGACAAAAAGATGAACTCAAATACTTCTCGTTAACTCATGGCTTTTTTCAAGCTCATGGCTGACTGGCACGAGCATTCTAACGAGTTTAATGTGAAGTTTACATAGCACTGCTTCGGTTAACCAACCGAACTATTGATATTAGGTGAACAGTATTGTCAAACACCTGTCAGCTATATACAAAAGCTCACTGCCTGTGCAAGACTGAGATGGCTTAGTGAAAGGGCAAGGTAGCCCACACTGAATAATATGCCATAAGCGATCGTGGCATTGGTTCATAAAGAAAAGTGATAAGGTTCAAGGTCGAATGTCACTACAAAGCGTCTGCCAGTGTAATGAACAACTGTTGTCTGAGCTAATCCAGACTCTTAAGACACTCTCTTCAAGTAGCTATCAGGAAGAAGTACTAACTGATAACTCGCAAACAATAGGCGCCCATGTTCGTCATATCATTGAATTCTACCAGTGCTTTTTTTCAGGGCTGGAAAGTAAACAAATTAACTATGATGAGCGAAAAAGGGACACTGAGTATGAGGTTAATCTTGCTTCAGCATTAAGAATATTGCTGAATATCACACACCAATTAGCCAGTCTGGCAAACACTCCCTCGGCAAGTATAAACCTGGCGTTCAGTGCTACTATTGACACGGATGGAAGTACTGTCTCACTGGAGTCATCCCTGGTACGGGAACTGCTGTTTTTACAAAGTCATACAACGCACCACATGGCTCTAATCAACCTGCTGTTTCACGTATCAGGTAATGAACCACCAAAAAACCTTGGTGTAGCCACCTCTACACTAATCTACCGAAAGCAGCAGGTGATGCCTTCTGATTAGGCCGCCTCACGATGATATTTCAGAAACAGGCTGCAACGTTCAGCCCCCATATATTTTGATAGTGTTTTTTCATCAACCTTCAACAGGTCGACAATAATCAGTCCATCCAGAGCATTATTAAAGTCCGGATCCACATTGAATGCAGCGAGCTCTCCCCGCAGCTTCAAATACTGGCGTAGAAGAACCGGCACTCCTTTATTATCTTTTTCAATCTGCTGAACCAGAGAAGAAAGCTGCTCAATATTATTGATGCCCTGTAAATCTTTTACAGACCAGAACTGGCCAGAGCTTTTTAACGGTGTCGTAGGTCTGACCAGCTCAGCCAGCGCTTGATCGGAATTGTTAACGCCAAGACAGCCCGCCATTAATTGACGTGACACTTCACTGTAGTCACTGCTGATACTGACTGGACCAAACAGAACTCGATACCTCGGATTAGCCGCAACATATGCCCCGATGCCTTTCCAAAGCATTAACAGAGCACTCAGGCTCTTCTGGTATTCCGGACGGACAAAAGAACGCCCCATTTCCAGGCAACAGCCCAACTTATGAATAAAGCTGTCCTTGTAATTAAATAAACTCCTTGAATAGAGCCCGTGAATACCATGGTCACTTAATATCTGATCAACACAGCCAATCCGATAAGCACCAACAACCTCAGACTTCTGCCTGTTCCAAAGAAACAGATGTAGATAATATTGATCATACTGATCAAGATCGAGTGACCGGCCACTACCTTCACCCACCTGACGGAAAGTAACCTCTCGCAGGCGACCTATCTCTCTCAAGACATATGGTATTTCGCGAGAGGTTGCACAATATACAGCCATATCGCCTTTTTCCAGAAGCATCGTACTCTCTGGAAGATCTTCAATTTCAGCCTTTATCGCGAGACTAGAGACTGCATCTGCAATAGCTTCCTCTTCACGTTGAGACTTCATATTCTCTACGTTCCCGGAATAGATCGGCTGAGAAGAAAGCAGATAAGTACACAGCCGGAGATAGTGAGTCAGTGCCTTTTTTGATGAAAACGAGTGCAACTCTTTTGTATTCAGTGTTTTCCCAACCCGGAAAGCTAATGTTGCGCCCTGCTTATTAATAAGTTCACGAACCAGTCTTACTGTTCTCAAGCGGGGATGGATTCTACCTAGCCAATGAAAAAGCTTACTGTTGCTTCCTTCTACAAAAACAGGCGTAACACTGGTTTTTGTATTTAAAGCAATGGAGCTCGCAGTGTTTCGCCAGTCAGGGTCGCAAATACTATCTAACGCTTTGTTATAGCTTGATACTTCACCAGCGGGAAAAATTAAAAGTTGATGACCACCTGCAACCCAGGCCTGAGCTTCTGCTATAGCCCGTTTGTTTTTTTCTTGCGCCTGCTTGCTTAATACATCAACACCAATGAACACATCTTTAAACTCTGGAATGCGGCAAAGAAACTCGTTGGTGAGAACCTTGACATCGTTACGCCTTTGCAACAGGAGATCTGCCAGTGCAACGTCTTCAATTCCACCAAAAGGATGGTTCGCCACGATAATTGATGGGCCGGACTCAGGAATTGATGAGATGGAGCCTCTTGCAACTTCATAGCTAACGTTAAAAATCTCCAGTACCCGCTTCAGGAAGACTTTTCCGGAGTATTGATGCCTGTATTCAGGCTCATACAAGCGCTCAAGAATGTTCAGTCCAATAAACTTCTCAATTGCAGACTCTATCAAACCAAAGCGTGTATGCCTTGGTAAACGGAAAGGTGAGTTCAGCATACAGTCCTCTATCCCTGAGTTTTTTCCAAGCGCAAATACACTCATCATCGCTATGCCTGTATTCGATACTCAGCGCCCTGTTCATCACATCATTCACTGAATATGCTGCCTTAACACCGAACATTGAAAGATGCCTTACTGTGTTATCTCCATGGCAACTACCACAGGGCTTCTTTCTATAATGTCGAAGCTAACCTCAATGAACAACCTGAATATTTGGGGGAAATGACAAAAAGGTGAAAATGAAGTGATGCTTTTATGAAGGTGAGCGTTGAAAAACCACTGTTATCAAAAAGAAAACAGTTATGTTCTTCAACACTTTAAAATTATTAACTGTGAAGGAACTGCTTAATTTTGTTATCAGTATTTCTAAACACCAGGATGCTCAGAATAATACCTGAAACCAGTAATCCACAGGCATTATAAAACAGAAGCCCTCCATCATACCCAATGATATTCCCAAGCTCATCAAACTCGGGCATGACAATACCAAGCGGTGTGAATAAATGAAAGAATACAGCGCCTGTCATTACGCCTGTGGCAATAACCGCCCCGTAAAGGCGCAGTGGAGTTAACAGTAATATTGAAGCCACCAGCTCTACAGCCCCAACTCCATAAGCACCATAATCGGCAAACCATTGAAACCCGGACCACGCGCCAAGAACACCAAATATATGCAGGGTTTCATAAGCATCGGTAAATTTAAAAAACAATAACTGAACAAATACCACGGCAATGTATAGGCTTAGAGCCCAGGTAAATCCCTTATAAACCATCTGTGCCTCCTGGCAAATATAAAAGTCAGTTCATTTCAGGCCAGTGCTTATCCGCAGCTTTAATAAAGCCCGGAATATCCTTAAGCCATGTTTCCTGAACGCCGCTGTCGTAATTCAAGTACAGTTTGTTATCGACAATTTTCCAGTATTTAGGGTCTCCCGGTGCCCTTTGTTTTTTCGCAGCGACAGCCCACGCACAGTAACCACCATACTGTGGCATATACTTATCAGGATTTTCTTTGAACAGGTTTAAATGCTTCTCAGAAGAGAAATACCATTCAACGTCCAGATACTCAAATTTATATTTGGCACTCCCTTTCACCGGCTTCTCCTGAGTGAAATAAGCCACTGCATCATAACCGCTGACCGCTTTACTGCTGAACCAACCGGTATAAATATACTTGGCTGCAAAGGAGGGTGCGCTGACAACCAACAAAAACAGAGTAATGCTCTTGAGCAATTTATTCATGAGGTTCCATCCTCTTGTTATTTCTATCCTATTCTGTCTCAGGATAAGAGCTAACCAGCTTTTTCTCCCTTCGCCACGCCCCTATCAATTGTCGAAGTGGAGGGGAAGAAAAACCTCTACGCCGATTAATAGCTCCCAGTTTAAAAAGGGTTCGATATTGAAAAAAAAGCGTTTTAAAAGCATCGCCCAGAGAGCCTCTGCAGTCCCATATATGAGCAGCTTCACTGCTGGCTCCATTAATTTCAAGTATATAGTAGTCCTGTCCCTTCATTAGAGAATCAATATCCTTAAAACGGACATCAAACCGACCGTAGTAAAATTCCGGCAAGTCATTACACAGTCGATCAAAGGCTCTTGTCAGCTCAGTCGTTATGAATTTCCGACCATCCCTGAAGATACAGCCTCTACTGTGGCTACCAGTAAATGCCAGGCGAAATGGCTGCCCGTGAGGTAAGATATCCTGCAGCCGATCCCTGTGCCTCGGCAGATAGAGGTGCTTTAGCTGACCAGCTCTGGGGTCCATGGAAATCAACTCTTCCAGAGTATTTTGTCCATTTCCGATAACATATGGCTGGTATTTCAGCGTGATGGAGATGATTTCGCCATTTTCGGTTCCAGGATAACGGATATAAAAAATACCAGCTTCCGCCTCGTAGGGAACCAGTTGCTGGAAAAGAATATGGCCATCGGAAGGAAACTTCTCTATATATGCAACCAGCTCAGCTTTACTCCTTATCAACTGAACACCTGCACCACGGCAGCCAATATCAGGCTTAGCCACCAGTGGAAAGCTCAAGCCTGCATGTTTAAAGAGCCGCTGCGCACGACTGGCACCCTGATCAGCATTTTCCCACTCATCCAGTAATACCCAGGGAGCAATCCTGTCTTTGGCAGCACCAGATGCTTTGGAGAAAACGCCTGACTTCGACTCTCCAACCATCCCACTTAAAGGAATTGAGGGATTGGCGATCAATGGCAATCCAAGACCTTGAAAACGGATAGCGTTCCAAAGCCATTGAAAAGCCACAGGAATATAAAAAAGATAGCCCGGCCAAAACTCAAAAAATGAAATGGGTTTCTTTATTTGCTCAAGGTCTGGCATACCGGGATGAACCGGTTTATCCGGTGATGTTCTCTCAACAAATAATCGGGCAGATGCACTATTCTTTTTGTGAATTAAAGCTTCCATAACCTATTCTGACTACCTTCCCTGAGATGATTTAACCACAATATCAGACCTGACTTTTCTCAGCGCTATCTTTTCCTATTGATCGCTTTATATTTCGATGCAAAATCAGAATGGCGATGATCACTAAGAGAAGCAAAAGCCATTTTAGTGAAGAAAGCTCACTCCAGAACATAGAGCCAAACCAGTAAAGCCCCATAAAAATCACACCGGTCCACACCAAAGAGGCCAGAAAAACCCAACAGGAAAAAGCAACAAATGAATATTGAAAAAAGCCACAGGCAACATAAGACGGTAATCTAAGGCCTGGCACCACACGCACAATCAGAATAGTCCAAACAGCACGCCGCTTTAGCCATTCACCCGCGCTGTTAATCCTCTCCTTCGGAATTCTTTTGTCTAGCCATGACCAACGGCCTAAAAAACGTCCCAGCACATAAAGGCCAATATCTCCGGTAAAAATCCCGATAAACAGCGCCAGAAAAGCCAGTTCTGGCGACAGAAAGCCATCAATACTGATCAATGCTGCCGAAATAATGGCAGCATCTTCAAGAAGATAGGTTGACAGTAAAATTAAGCCTGCCAATACCAGAGGGTTCTTTGTGACATCCAATATCAACTCTGCCATCAATCATCCAAATTACTTTGAAGCCTCTATAACCATCAACCATACTTTTTTCTTAGAGGAATTCCAAATCGAATATTCTCAATGATAAAACTGAAGGCAATCTGGTTTTGTAAAATACTGGTTCAACAGCATATCTATATTACATAACAGCAAAATACAGATTACAAAAGCCTAATAAATAATTAGGGAATTACTTTCAGAAAAGCGAATTCAAACTAAACAGATAGTGAATATTAAAAAGTGAACAGAAAACTATTGAACATCATTTTATTCATGGTGTTCAGCCCTGGTATTCAAGCAGAAATAGTCGAAGGTATTAAATCCACAAGACTCATTATTGGATTTTACTCTGATGCCTATCATGGACTGGGTGGTGCTATTGAAGCGAATGAGTACATTAATAAGTATTCAAAAAGTAATCACCCAATATCATTGGTCAGGCCATTGGGTAATAACTCAATCCTTGTCCATATTAATCAGCCTGTTGATTCACAGATAGAAAAGACTATTAACCAGCTGTTATTACTGGAAAAAGTTCGCTTTATCGAAATTGATGACACCATGAACCAATTACAAGATAGAAATATGGGCACCACACCCTTGAGGTAAAACCATGAATTCATTGCTGACAAGGACTGTTTTAGCAGCAACGCTTCTAATACCGGCCTTTATTTCACAGGCTGAGGTGGATAATTACAGACTGCTTTTACAACGAACTGATCGCGTAATTGTTCACTTCAAAGAAAAACCGACAGAAGCCAGAGCATTAGCGTTTATTAAACAGGGTGTCACCCATGGTGGCTACGGGGTTGCTGCTGGGAAAAGCCAGGAAGTGCTTGAAATCGGAACGACTCTGGATCTTGAAGAGGTGAAAATACTGGCAAAAGGGTTAGAGGATGATCCCCAGGTTGAGTTTGCCGAACCCGATCTTGTCATGCAGACCATGAGAGTTCCCAATGACCCTCTTTATGACGAGCAGTGGCATTACTTTGAAGCCAAAGCCGGTATTAATCTTCCAGCAGCCTGGGAGATATCCATTGGCCATGCCAATAATGTGATTGGGGTTGTGGATACTGGTATTACTGACCACAAAGAGATTAATGACAGGCTTGTACCAGGCTATGACTTTGTCTCAGATCCATGGATGGCCAATGACGGTGATGGCTGGGATGAGAATCCTCAGGACCCTGGGGACTCTCTGCAGCAAGGAGCCTGTGGAACCTCCTTCGGTAACCCGATTCCTGCCAATGCGCAGAAGAGCAGCTGGCATGGCACTCATGTTGCCGGCACGATCGCAGCTAAAACCAATGATAATACGGGTGTTTCCGGGGTAACCTGGCTCTCCAGATTGCAACCTCTAAGAGCTCTCGGGCGTTGTGGTGGCTATACATCCGACATTGTCTCAGCCATGCGATGGGCTGCAGGACTGAAAGTGTATGGGCTCCCGATAAACCCTAACCCAGTCAATGTGATTAATCTAAGTCTTGGCGGTACCGCACTCTGGTGCCCCCAAACCTACCAGGACGCCATTGATGAGATTGTTGATGCTGGCGTCACAATCGTGGTTGCAGCAGGTAATGAGCAACATAATGTCGCCTTAAGCACTCCAGCAAACTGTAAAAATGTCATTGTCGTAGGAGCTGTCAACCGCACGGGTAACCGAAGCTGGTACTCAAACTATGGCACTGACATCGATATTATGGCACCAGGCGGTGAAACACACTTCCCTGGTAATGGCGTCTTATCTCTATATAACTCAGGTCTTAAGTCACCAAAACATGGATCTTACACTGAATTACAGGGCACCAGCATGGCAACGCCACATATTGCAGGACTTATCGACCTGAGCTATGCAGTAAACCCTTCTTTGACACCTGCTGAGCGCAGGAAATTATTAATGGAAACTGCCAGACCATTCGCATCTGACAGTAATTGCACCACATTTCGTTGTGGTGCAGGCATTGCTGACGCAGGATCTTTTCTGAGAGCTGTACAGACTGCCCAATAAAAATACCTGATTAGCACTATTCCTTGGCTAGCTTGCAATGAGTAGCCTCTATGGATTACCAACATTAAGCAATTGAGTTGATCGACCAATAGCCTGTCAGGCAACGGTTTCAGAGTATTCACTGATATAGAAGCTGAGCTTTGATGGTAATCAGACAAAAATATTCAACAGCTCCCTGGAATTCAGCTAGGTTTTAATAAGGGATAACAAGATAAAATTAATATTGCATGACTTGTCAATTAAGCGGGAAGTGATTCAATATTTTAAAAGAAGAAAGAATGATTCAGCAGTGCTTCTTTTTTCTTATAGACATCCAATGGAGTGGCGCTTTGAAACAACCACACAATTCACTGCTGCTGGCCGGTATTTTTTCCTCTCTCATTATTCCTGTGAATCTCCAAGCTGATTCCGTTAGGGACAACATGGGTGACGCCCTATTGGATCTCAGCCTCGAAGAACTGATTTCACTGGACGTACCAGACGTCACCTCAGTATCCAAAAGAAAGCAACGACTGATGGACTCTCCTGCTGCGGTTTTTGTCATTACCAATGAAGATATCCAGCGCTCAGGAGTCACATCCATACCGGAAGCATTAAGGATGGTTCCGGGAATGCAGGTAGCCCGACTAAATGGAAATACCTGGTCACTCAGTACCCGAGGTTTTAATTACATCTTTGCCAACAAACTGCTGGTTCTGATTGATGGGCGAACCGTCTACTCCCCACTGTTCTCTGGAGTAAACTGGGACGTTCAGGACACCATGCTGGAAGATATTGCCCGAATTGAGGTTATTCGAGGCCCGGGGGCAGCTTTATGGGGAGCCAATGCCGTTAACGGTGTTATCAATATTATTACCAAACATTCTGCTGATACTCAGGGTGGCCTGCTATCGACTGGGTTTGGCTCAGAAGAAAAAGCCTTCGCTGCATACCGCTACGGTGGAGAACTTGGAGATGATGGGTATTATCGGGCCTTCTTCAAAACCTTCAACCGTGATGGTCTAGCTAACTCCGATGGTTCTAACGCCAATGATGACTGGAAAATAAACCGTGCAGGCCTTCGTGCAGACTGGCGAACGGAAACCGGGGCAGAGGCGTCTATACAAGGTGAAATTTATGATGGAACAACCAAGCCTCCTTTAAAATTATTTAATTACTATGGCAACCTAGAAAAGAAAACCATTGTTGATCTAAGTAGAGGCCAGCAAGGCGGGCACCTAATTGGTAATTATAAGAAGTATTACAATGATGGCAGTAATTTTTCACTCAAAGGTTACTACGACCGCTATGAAAATTACGACTACCGGGTAACTGAAAAGAGAGATATTGGAGACCTCGAGTTTCAACATCAAATATTGCCCTGGGAAAATCATGACATTATCTGGGGGCTTGGCTATCGGCTGACAAAATATAATCTGAGTGACATGAATAATATTACCATGCCTCATACAAGCCGAACCGACGAGTTATACAGTGCCTTTATTCAAGACCATATAACGCTTACTCCTGAGTGGAGTCTGGCATTAAGTTCACGATTTGAGCACAATGATTTTACTGGATACGAAATCCAACCCAATGCAAAAGTGACTTGGAAAGCAACAGAAAACAGGACTTTTTGGGGATCATTATCAAGAGCCGTAAAAACACCATCAATTAGTGAAACGGCTGTAACAACCAGAGGCATTAATTTTCTTAGTGATAGTATGGTCGGCCCACAATTAACAGCACTATCTCAAGCCGGCCCTTTTTTAATGAGTATTTCAGGAAATGAAAGTCTCGAGTCTGAAGATCTTACCGCTCTTGAATTTGGTTACAGGGAATTATTCAACAATAGATTTAAAATCGATGTAACCGCTTTTTATAATCAATATAAAGATATAATGGCTTACGTTAATGCTAATACCTGCTTATCAGGAACCTCATTAAATACAACCTATGGTGTTCCTCTATGTGTATTAGATGCCGGAATTCAAACAGCACCAAACCTGATCATTGAGTTTCCAACCATGCTGGTGAATGGCTTAAATGCCAAAACTTATGGACTAGAGGTGGTTGCAGGCTGGCAGGTTAAAGATTGGTGGAAGCTTCAGGCAAACTTCAGTGCATTGCAGGTGGATGCAGAAGCTCAGAAAAATGAACTCTATCGAAAAGAAAATGAAATTCTCATCGAGGAGTTAAGTGCTACAAGTACAGCAAATTTAAGATCCAGCATGAACCTGCCAAACCAGTGGTATCTCGATTTCTGGGTTCGTTATATGGACAACCTCAAGAATGCACAAGTTGGCGCATATACAGCTCTGGACTTAAGGGTTGCCAAAAAAATCGGAAAAGATCTTGAGCTATCACTGACTGGAAAAAACCTGTTTGACAAACAGCGACTTGAGTTCAGTGAAATTTTCAGTGGTCTTGAAGCAACGGAGGTGCAGGAATCCTGGTACCTTCAGTTGCGCTGGCAACATTAATCGGATGGGGGAGATAACTTCATGCCGATAATCACAAGAACATATGCAATACTGGCAATAGTTTTACTTAGTAGCTTAAATATTATCGAATCAGAAGCCAGTGAAGTTACCAAGGCTGATAAAGTTAAAGCTGCCATTGTCTATAAACTAACAAAGTTCATTACCTGGCCTGAAAAAAAACAGACTCTGGCGTTATGCATTATTGGCAGCGGAACCATAAACAGTGAACTATTAAAAATCAATCACAAGTTCAGCATGGGCCGACGTATTTCCGTAACTCACAAAGCACCGACCGCCCCTTTGGAAAAGTTATGCGACATAGTTTACATCCACAATACAAAAATGGATCGCATGTCAGACATTATAGAAAAGTTGCAGAACAAACCTGTACTGACAATAAGTGACAGCGAGAACTTTGTTTATCAGGGGGGAAGCATTGGGCTATTTCGTACAGGCAGTCGTATTCGCTTTGCCATTAGCCACAGTGCAACCAGAGGTGCAGGTATTTCAGTTAGCTCCCAACTCATGGGACTGGCCAAGACTGTTAAATAACGACGATGATTACCTTTAAAAACCTCCCGATTAAAAAGAAGTTAAGATACGCCATGCTGATGACGGCGTATTCTGTCCTGTTGTTAACCTTAAGTGTACAAACCGTCAGTGAATACATTCATTCCCGGACCCTTCTGGTCAGTAAGCTGGAAACGCTGGTCGAGGTTATTGGAGCCAATGCTCAGGCTGCATTAATGTTCGAAGACACTGTTTCCGCAGAGCAATTACTCAATGGCTTTTCAAACACGGATGAAATTGAGGCTGCTTATCTATTAAGTGCTTCAGGGGAACGGGTTGCTGCTTATCATCGAGATAAAAAACAACCCTGGGCTTTTACTCTAGATGAGTTAAACCAGCCGGTTACACTGTTCAGTAAGGCAAAATTGCACCTCTACCGTCCTATTAATTTGGATGGTCAATTTATTGGTGCAATCTATGTCCAGTCGAATCTCAGTGAGCTCTACCTTCATCTCACTCACATTCTATTTCTGGTTTTTATTGCTGCACTGATTTCTGTTGTGTTCGCAGCGATGCTAAGCTCACGCCTGCAAAGACTCCTTGCTCGTCCCATTACTGAGCTGGCTGATACCATCAGCGAAATTACTGAATATCAGCAATACGATCGTCATGTTCAGAAATTTGATAATGATGAGATTGGACAGCTCTATGACTGTTTCAATGAAATGTTAATGCAGATCAAAGAGCGAGACGATCGACTCCAGCAGAACAGAGAAAATCTTGAGGCAACGGTTACCAATCGTACCCATGAATTAAAAATGGCCAATCGGGATTTAAAAGAAAATCTTACTCAGTTGAATGAGGCCAAAGAAGCTGCATTGGACGCAGCTAAGGCCAAAAGTTCATTTCTGGCTAATATGAGTCACGAAATCCGTACGCCAATGAATGGTGTGCTTGGTATGCTCGATTTAATGAAAGATACTCCTTTGAATAAAACTCAAAGTGATTTTCTTAATACCGCATACAGCTCTGCAGACTCATTACTTTCCATCATTAATGACATTCTGGATTTCTCAAAAATTGAAGCGGGTCAAATGACCATTGAGCATATTGATATCAGTGTTCAGGAGATCGTTGAAGATGTCTGTACATTACTCGCAGGTTCAACCAGAGAAAAGGAGCTGGAGCTTAGCTGCTATACCGATTTTGACCTGCCCAGGACACTGAAAGGTGACCCCGTAAGGTTGAGACAGGTACTAACTAACCTGATTGGTAATGCGGTTAAGTTCACCGCCGAAGGTGAGATCAGTGTTAAGGTTAATCTTATTGAGCGATCACAGACTTCTGCTCAGGTTGAGTTCTCCGTAGAAGATACTGGTATAGGTATTGCTGAAGACATTCTTCCTACACTGTTCAATGAGTTCACTCAGGCTGATGGCAGTACTACTCGGAAGTTCGGTGGTACTGGGCTTGGCCTTACCATATCCAGGCAACTGGTTGAGTTAATGGGAGGAAATATTACAGTCGTTAGCGCTGAAGGGTTCGGTTCAACATTCACGTTTATTCTTGAAATGGAGATATCCCAGAACAAACATATACAAAGATCTCAGGTATTCCATGTGCTTGATGGGATAAAAGCACTGGTCGTTGACGATAACAAAACTAATCGGGAAATCCTGCGTCACTATCTGACAGCCTGGGGTATAAAACACAGTGAAACATCAACAGCCAAAGAGGCTCTTCAGATGTTGAGAGAAGCTTGCAACAATAGTCAGCCCTTTGAACTTGTCTTTCTGGATATGGATATGCCAGAAATGGACGGTCTGGAACTTTCTAAAATAATCGAACAAGACTTCGACTTAAAATCCATCCGTAGAATAATGCTCAGCTCAACTGGCCTTATTTCCCAGGAGCAACAGGAAGAAGCTGGTATTTCTGCATGCCTGAGCAAACCATTCAGGCAATCCAGATTACTGGACACCACAATGCAGGTTATGCACTACCATCATACAAATCAGCAACAGGATGGAATAGCAGACCGACTTGAACCGGAAACGATCGTATTCTCAGAGAATATTCAAATATTACTGGTAGAAGATAATGTGGTGAATCAGAAAGTTGCGATCAGCATGTTGAAAAAAATTGGTTTAAACCATATTGATTTAGCAGAAGATGGGCGAGAAGCTGTCAACATGAGCAACAATCAAACTTACGACCTGATTCTCATGGACTGCCAAATGCCAGAGATGAGTGGATATGAAGCCACAGGTCTGATTCGACAAAGAGAGAAAGATCAGCAGTTACCAAAAATACCGATCATTGCCATGACTGCAAATGCGATGGCAGAAGACCGGGAGAAGTGTCTTGCAGCGGGTATGGATGATTATCTGAGTAAACCTGTCAAAATTGATAACCTTAAGAAAAGGCTTGAACACTGGCTTATTCATGACAGTCTGCCACAGGAAACTACTCATGTAGTTACTGAAAATGAAAAAACACATGATGCTGACAGCAAATCGGATCAATCAAAACAGCACCCATTAATAGACCAATCCATGCTCACTTCTCTTAAAGAGTTGATGGAAGAAGAGTTCCCTATACTGATTAACAGTTATATTGAAGATGCTCCGAAGCTTATGGAGGATATCCAGTCCTCCTCTAAAGATGCAGATATTGAAGTTCTGATAAGAGCGGCTCATACACTTAAATCAAGCAGTAATAACCTCGGAGCAACACAGCTGGCAATGATCGCGGCAGACATTGAAAAGGAAGGACAAGCTAACAAACTCAATGAAGCCTCTGCGCTTATACCCTCTTTAAAGTCTACGCTTGATGAGACAATCAAGGCTCTGAGAGGGCCTGAAAGTTGAAACTAAAAAGCAAGTCTCCGAAACCCCTAGGGGGCGTTCTCAATTATGCCAGCCAAATTAAAGAAGCTGTCAATTGAAGCATTCCCAAGTAATTATATCCCAGCCTTTCGTATCGGGTTGCAACTCTTCGGAACTGCTGCAGCTTCTGAAATAATCTGTCTACACGGTTGCCTTCTCTGTAAAGCTCACGATCATACGATCTTGGCTGTAACCTGCCTTTTCCTGGCGGGATAACAGGTTCAGCCCCCGCACTGCGTATAGCCAGAATGAATGCATCTGAGTCATATTCTTTGTCCGCAAGATTATAATTTGCAGAAAAGACCTCTATTAATGCATTTGCCTGGTCGTATTCAGAAGCCTGACCTGCTGTCAGTATCAAGCGAACCGCACTCACCAAGGCATCCACTGCCGCGTGAATTTTAGTTGTCAGACCACCTCTTGACTTGCCAACCGCTTCATCATGTTGAGATGTTTTTTGGGTGCTCCATATTGGTGAGCTCGGGCAATACTGTCGTCTATCATCAAATGTTCAGGGTCCTTATCCTTAGAACACTCATCAAAGACATTGCCCAATGTTTCTTTGTGACACCAACGGTTATAGCGGACATAAACTCTGTGCCAGTTGCCCAAGGGCTCTGACAGATCCCTCCAAGGAGCTCCAGTTCTGGCAATCCACAGAACGGCTTCGAGAAACTTGCGATTATCTTTGGCCGTCACTCCGCGATCTGATGATTTTCCAGGCAGAAGGTCTTTGATTCGATTCCATTGATCATTGCGGAGAGCTGTACGAGGCATGGTTGACTGAAAGAAGCTGTAAACTATACCTCAAACATACACCTGTAAATTAATTAAGAGCACCCCTAGCGCAGATGGCTATAAAAAGAATCTACCCATAAATCAATCACAGGCTTAAGCTCATCTGCTGAGCTTTTATGGAAGTCACTCATATCAATGGGACCATATTGAACACCTCCAACCAGTGCCACAACCTGTTCTCCTGTCTGGCTATCTACCAGCTCTCCCTCTTCAATAATATTAAGAAGTTTATCCCTCACCCCTGCAAGCTCTCCGACACCGTTAATGACCAGCCCCCATGGCAAAAATTGATAAAATTCCAGTGCCTTCATACCCAGCTCACCGCCAGTAATTGCTACTCTTAAACGAAGAGTATCAGGCCCCGGCTGGTCAGTGATCGTATATTTCAGCTTGAGGCGTTCTGTTAGCCTTTCAGTGAAGTAAGCTTGTAACTGGTGATAGCGCTCTGGTTGAACCTGCCAGTTCTTACGGACTTCATCATTGATATGCACAATCACTGGCTCAATGATCACGCTTTCATAGCGGCGCATTTTCCAGCGCCTGGCGTGATAACCCAAAAATTGTGACTTCTCTTGAGCCGCTAACGGTTTTAATCTTGAGTAGTCCGAAAGAAAGCCACTGTGTTGCTCTGAAACTTTTGGCCCGCTGGCACAACCTGCCAGTAACGTCACCATAAGAATCATTGGCAAGCCAAACCATGCTCTCATCTATCCCCCTGGCATCCACTTCTGTTTTAGTACGGAACAGGAAAACATAGACCGGTACACAGCAGCAATACGTCTTTCTGACTACAGCTGGTCACGGTCAAACCATTTCACACCGCCAATCCAGGTTTGTGCAACTTTAATATTCTGCAAGTTACCCGGCTCGGTAAGAGGGTTTTCTTCAAGAATGGCAAAATCAGCAAACTTTCCAAGTTCAATTGAGCCCCGGTTACCCTCCTGAAAAACCTGCCAGGCAGCATCAATAGTCAGAGCCCTTAATGCTGACTCTACACTTATTTTCTGGCGCCCTCCCAGCTCTTTCCCACTGGACGTTTTGCGTTCAACCGCATTTTCTACAAGAAGCATGGGATCAATGGGAACCACCGGTGTGTCGTTATGCATCGTAAATCTAACGTCGAGTTCTTCGGCGGACCTCATAGGGCTGATATGTTCAGCACGCTTTGCCCCCATAAAGATATTGAAGTGCCGGTCTCCCCAATAATAAATATGAGAAGGAAAGAAACTTGGCGTAAGGCCCAGTGCCCCTGATTTTTTCAACTGCCCATCGGTCATCATTTGGGCATGAACAATAATATGCCGTGGGTCGCTTCGGAAGGATTGCTGCTGAGCTTCAGCAACACTGTCAATCACCAGATCAATGGCAGCATCACCATTCGCATGTATTGCCAGCTGCCGGCCACTGGCATGCCAGCGGGTAACAATATCCTGCAGTTTTTCCCGAGTCATCGTTGGATACCCACGATAATCGGTATCTCGATCAGGCTCCTGTTGATGATAAGGTTCTTTTAAAAACCCCGTGTATCCCTGAATGGAACCATCGGATACCAGCTTTAACGCACCAACGGTCAATTTCTCACTGTTTGTTGTTTCTACGGTTCCATCCAGAATACTGTCAGCCATCGAAATATCGGGCCATATAACTAATCGCTGGGGAAAGAAACCAAACCTGGCGGCAAATGCCAAAGGTTTCCATTTATCGATATTGGTAAGGCCACTCTGAACCGTCGTTACCCCTTTTTCCAAATATTCCTGCTGGCTCTTCTGGAGCATTTCAGCGATTCTTACCAAAGACAGATTCAATGCTGCAGCAACGACAGGATCCTGCGCTTTTTCCTTAAGCAACCCGGTAACGTTGCCCTTACTGTCTCTTACAATCTCTCCACCTGTTGGGTCCATGCTGTCACGAGTTATTCCCATGATTTCCAGGCCCAGTGTATTGATCATGACCATATGCCCAGAAATATGAAGTACTGCGACAGGGTGCTCTGTTGATACTTGATCAAGGTCTTCTTTGCTCAGGAAGCGCTTCTCCAGAATCATGGTATCGTCGAAACCAAAGCCGATGATCCACTCTCCTTCAGGGGTTGCGTCACCCATTACCTTCAATTCGTTCAGTGCATCCTTTATAGACAACGTACTGCCAATAGGGGGGCTGTTCAAATCAGCTGCAACAGCACTCAAGCCGCTACCAGGAAAATGACCATGGGCTTCGATAAAGCCGGGTAGTAGTGTTTTTCCTGCTAGGTCAATATGCTCTGCCTCTGGTGAAGCCTGACTCAGGACAGACTCTTCTGAGCCAACGGCAATAATAATACCCTGTTCAACCAGCACCGCTTCTGAAACGGAGTTCTCCTGATCCATTGTCAGTACCGTTGAGTTCAGAAATACCTGCTGATCAGGAGGAGAAGGATTAAGCTGATACCAGATAAAATAGATGCCTGCGGCCACTAAAAAGAACAGAACCAGAAAGGCCTGTAAGACTCGGCGTAGGACAAACATATAAGCCCCTTTTTTTCTTATTATTTATGCAGTTGTCGTATCACAGAATGCGAGCTGGCCACAGTGTGCAGGGGATTAAAACGCAAAGCAATAATTATACACTGCCGTACGCTTTAGCTGTTTATGCAGGGCAAAAACATGACCACTCGCTGTATTATTGAAAACAATCAGAGCATATATCTGCTTAATAGCTGAATAGTTGCATGAATACACTAAAAACAGGCATTCATTTTAACGTCAACTGTCGCTAAATTATATATTTTCATATGTGTCAAATTTTCTGCAGACTTTAATTGTCAAGGGCTTCAGCGATTTTAAGGTTCATGTTTTTGCCGTGGCTGTTTATGAGATCACTGGATCGACAGAACTCATTTGCCTGTACCATAGTGACCTACAATGCAGTGATTGCTGTAAAACATTGAAGGTAGTTTGATGGATATACTTTTATTTCTTCTGGTACAGATAGCCATTCTCGCGATTTATGGATTTATTATTTTTATCTCTGCCCGTCTTCTTCCAGGAGTGGAGATTGAAAATTATTCGATAGCCTTTATTGTTGCCCTGGTATTGACCTGCTTAAACCTTCTGGTTAAACCCATTCTAATGATATTAGCGCTACCAATCACGATTCTTACTCTTGGATTATTTACCTGGGTTATTAATGCTCTGATCCTGGTCTTCTCCAGCAAGCTGGTTGACGGCTTTGAGATCAAGAATTTTGGCTGGGCAATGTTGATGAGCCTGATCATGGGCATCTTCAAAATGTTTGCCATGATCTCATTTCCCTTCCTGTAATTTTTTTACCGGCCACAGCAAAAACCCCGACAGATTACTCTGTCGGGGTTTTCTAATGGGTGCCTGGCGATGACCTACTCTCACATGGGGATGCCCCACACTACCATCGGCGATC
>OODV01000053.1 GCA_900299555.1 uncultured Endozoicomonas sp. | reverse complement strand
GTTTATGCTCTCGCCAGTGGGCAGTTATACAGTAGTTAGAAAAGGCAATTGGTATAAGGTCTATAACTGGCTTTTTATCGGCACCAAACTGGATGGCCTTATCAGGGCAGGCCTCTTCACAGAGATTACAATACAGTCCCAGTTCTGCCTGACAACTGCCAGCAAGCTGGGGGATAGCCTGCCTCACTTTACCCTTCTCACGATCCAGGGCTCCTGAAGGGCAAGCATCTACACACCGACCGCAGAAGTCACAGCTACCATAAGAAAGATCCATCACAGGACGACCGGCAAGTATCTCTTCTTTCTCATCGGATCGACCCAGCACACGCATTGGGCATTGATCGATACATTGATCGCACTGCGTACACAACGCCAGAAACAATGTGTTATCCACAGCCCATGGTGGCCGAGGATAGCAACTATCCGGCACAATCTGCTCTGGCTCAGGAGCGAAACGCCTGAAGAAAGCCCGTCTGCCTGGAGAAACCAGCTGATCATCTTCTGTTTTCTGTAATTCTGACACGATGAAATCAGAGGCCTGTCTACTTGAAAATTGCAGTTAAAAATACCCTGTTCATAAATTGATTAAAGCGGTATTTATACCTGAACTAACGTAGGGTCTGTCACCTTAAAAACCTTGTGATTTGGTCACTGCAATCACCGGTACTTTTTTATTCCGTTTAAGAAGCCAGCTAACAGCAATGCTGATGATTGCCACTCCCAGAGTAACAAAAGGTGCGACCATCAGAATAATGGTAACAACTCTGGAAATATTTTCGGGTAGAAGCGTCAGTAAATAACCAATACCCGTTAAAAGACCAACCCAGGCCACTGCACTCAACCCTGCAAAGCGAAAAAAATGAGCATGATTTTTGATTCTGAAGCCCATCATCAATGGCAACAATGAGCGCACTACCGGAATAAATCGAGCGACAAACAGAGCAACAACCCCATGATGGATCAATAACCTGTCAACCACCTGAATCTTATTGGGAGGAACTCTGTCAACCCAGCCTCTAACCTTAGGCAAGTGCTCAAGCCAGCGTCCCTGAAGGTATGCAAACCAGCTACCAATAGCCGCCGCGAGAACCAGCAGAGCAGCGATGACCTTGAAATCAACAACCCCCATGGCTCCAAGAGTACCAGAAAGAATCACAATACTGTCACAGGGTAATGGAGCTGCCGGAAGGAAAGCACTTTCCAGCCAGATCAGAAAAGTCACACAGAAGTAGATCATGATTACGCTTTCCGGGTTCTGTAGTGCCACAAAATCCTGGTGCCAAAGCGCCCCGAGAATAGATACAAAGGCATCAAGCATCTATGTTGTCCTTGCAGTAAAAGTAGTTCTGCACACACCGATTCCAAAAATAAAAAGGGAAGAAACTGTAGTTGGAGTAGAAACGCTCAGAGCCACATGCAATTGAGGGATTACGAGAGTATAGGTGTAGAAGTTCAGACCTGACCTGACAGTTACCGATTTTCAAGAGGGTGTCTGTCAGGTCAAATTCAGGCTATGAACTTTTCCTTCCAGATCTCTTTCCCATCAATCAGTGTTTCTATCGGCGTTCTCCCGTCACACTTTTTACCTTGATGGGTACGCTCAGTATTGTAGTGAATTAACCATTCGTCCAGATCTAACTGAATCATCTCAATACTCGTATACAGCGTCTTTCTCAATGCAGGTTGATAAAACTCCTGCAGAATCGTTTTATCTGTCTTTCACCACACCAATTGATATTTTCCTGAAACCTGTTGTCAAAGGACTGA
>OODV01000033.1 GCA_900299555.1 uncultured Endozoicomonas sp. | reverse complement strand
TGTCAAGCGCTCGTTTTTCCGAAGAAGAAAGAAGCTTTCCAACTCGCTGACGGTGCCGCTCGGGCCGTGTCAGCGGAGGCGCATCTTACCGCGCCGGTTTGATTTGTCAACCGATTGTTTTTCATGCTATCCAAACAATCATCTTCAAATCGTTCTTCCCGGTCAGCGATGAATGTTCATTCTGCTGATCCGTGGGTTACCGTTTCAGGAGAGCCCGTGGAAGAGCGGCGCATTCTACGGAACTCACCCGAGATAACAACTCGTGGTTACTACCTACAACATAAGTCGTGTGGAGTGACTACCGATTCAGGAAACGCAGACGCTTAACTTTATGCAACCTGAGAGCAAGGAGTAACATGAGTATAGAGCCATATATAAGTGGCTCAGTATAATCACTTTTCACTAGCCATATAAAATGAACAACAGCAAGAATGGCTGCAACATACACCAACCGATGCAATTGACTCCACTGCTTACCAAGTCGCTTCATCATTTTTTTGGTTGAAGTAGCACCTAGAGCAATCAGAATCGACAAAGCAAAGGCACCAACAATTATATAGGTGCGTTTATAAAGGTCCTCTAAAAGGGTCTGCCATTGCCATGACAGCATAAAAGCGAGGTAGGCAAATAAGTGCAACACTGCATAAAATAAGGCAAACAGACCCAGCATCCGTCGAAATCGGATCAGCTTTCCTATTCCTGTCAAACGACGTGCTGGTGAGATTGCCAGTGATAGAAGCAGAAATATTAATGCCCACTCTCCCAACACGTGGGTAAGTGCACTGGCTGGGTCTGGCCCCAGATTATTTTCCAGTGCCTTGATCATCAGATTGGCTAATGGAAAAAGACTGAGAGGAAACACAAGAAGCTTGATTTTTGCGACCCAATCCATGCCCCTGTCCTTTATATAAAATTTTTAATAGAAGCGTGTTAAATCCATACCTCTATACAAATCAGCAACTTCTTCGCCATAACCGTTAAATGGGCGTGTCTCAATTCGATTAGGAGAGAGTAATGTACCTGGCAATCGTCGTTCATGTTTCTGACTCCAGCGAGGGTGATCAAGCATCGGGTTTACATTGGCATAGAACCCGTACTCTTCAGGCGCTGATGTTTCCCAGGTTGTTTTCGGCTGCCGTTCAATCAGGCGAATTTTGACGATAGATTTGATGCTTTTGAAACCGTACTTCCAGGGTACCACTAGCCGGAACGGTGCCCCATTCTGATTGGGCAATATATCGCCGTATAATCCTGTTGCCATCAAGGTCAGGGAGTTCATGGCTTCATCAATTCTCAAGCCTTCAACATAAGGCCAGTCCAGAGAGCCAAAGGAGGCTTTCTGCCCCGGCATCTGTTCAGGGTCATGCAACGTTGTAAATTCAACAAAACGGGCTTTGGCCATTGGCTCAAACTGTTTAAGAATATTTGCCAGAGGGATACCAATCCATGGAATCACCATGGACCAGGCTTCAACGCATCGGAGCCGATAGATGCGCTCCTCCATAGCATGAGGCTTGAGAATATCTTCAAGATAGTATCGACCGGGTTTGGCAACCTCACCTTCAATAACAACCGACCATGGATCAGTTTTCAAAGTATGAGCATTCCTGACCGGGTCGCCTTTTCCTGTACCAAACTCATAAAAGTTATTGTAGGTAGTAACATCTTTGTGAGGTGTGAGTGCTTCAGTGGTCGTATAAACGTTGGACTTAAATTCGAGAACTTTCTTTTTTAGCCATTCAGGGCCTGGTTGAGAAGGAATAGCATCGGTTTGAGTTTTTTTGCTAATAGCTTCACCTTCCTGCGAGCATCCTGCCAGCATTAAGCCGAGCCCGGCTAAAGCAAGGCGCCCCGACTGCTGGATAAAACGTCGTCGATCATGGTAAATATGTTCTGGTGTAATCTCACTACTACTAATATCTGATCGTTTTTTTATTTTCAGTAGCATGATCACTCCTTCCTGAAGATCATTTCGATATTCTTATGATGCCTCACTCTGAAGGCTAGTATTCTTGCTATGTTGCCAACACAAGAAGATATGCTCAACTATTGCAAGCTAATCTTTTAACATCCTTGATACAAAGTACAAACTCTCCTTATCACTCTATTGTGCACTCATACCCCTAAATCACTCCTAGTAATTGTAAAGCCAGATGCCTTATTACCGTCAGAATCCACCTTCATTGCTCCAGACCTCATACTGACTTGAGAGCGTTGAGCTTGTTCTCGCGCCTTTTGGACCTCATCTGGATTAATTGTGCTTTTCCGGTCGCTTCTCGAACGATCCGGTTTTTTCTTAGCTTTTGTTAATGGAGAAACAGTATCCTCTAACTCCCCCTCCTCGTTATTAGATTCTTGAAACGCCCCATTAGCATTGCCACTCTGTCCATTACCAGGAGATCGTAGTTTATGGTCAACCTGAACAATACGTATTCTAGATGCGTCTAATAAGAATTGGCTTTCATCTGTTGACTGGGCTTGAGATAGCTGAGTTTCAAAACCCACTGCCACGATACCACTATCCTTATTAGTATTTTCAGGCTGGCCATTTTTCACCTGGGTCGCTGTACTATATAACGGTGGAGTCGCTCTCCCAGACAGGCCTACAGACATTTATTTTCCCTCATCAATTTTATCTTTTCTTCAAAGACCTACTACGCCACTTACGGCTCATATCATTGCATTCCCTATACGTATTGTTTGGGCATAAAAAAAGCCAGCAATGCTGGCTTTATAAAGAGGGAAAGAAAAACTAGATAGCCTCCTCCTGATCATTCTTGCTTTCACCCATACGCCAGATCGCCATGATTGGTCCAGAGCAGGCATAGGCCAGAAAGATAAGCAACAATGTACGGGGCGGGTCCATAAACACAACAGCAAACGCCAGAACTATCGCCAGCAGGAAAACAAAGTGTACCCGCCCTCTCAGATCAATTTTCTTGAAACTGTGATAGCGAATATTGCTCACCATTAAGACGCCGGATCCACCGGTAATCAGCGAGCCAAGTAAGGCAACAAAGGTCGATTCACCATTGAAGCCAAAGTCACTTAACGCCCACACCATGCCAATCACCACGGCGGCAGCTGCCGGGCTGGCAAGGCCGGTAAAATAACGGCTGTCTGTTACTTCAATCTGGGCATTGAACCGAGCCAGTCGCAAGGCAGCACAGGCTGCATAGATAAAAGCTACCATCCAACCAAACTTGCCCAGATCCTGTAGAGCCCAGCTGAAAGCCACCATGGCAGGGGCAACACCAAAGGTGACCATATCCGCCAGACTGTCGTACTGCTCACCAAATTTGCTCATGGTATTGGTCATTCTGGCTACGCGACCATCCAGACCATCTAGAATCATAGCAACAAATACTGCAATACAGGCCAGAGAATAATTACCCGCCTGCGCAGCAATAATGGCGTAAAAACCGCAAAACAGGTTGCCGGTGGTGAAAAGGTTGGGTAACAGGTAGATCCCTTTGCGTCGGATAGCCTGCCCTTCTTCAATCACCTCTTCTTCGTGCTCGTCTATAGGAAAAAAACCGTCGACGGCATCTTTATTACTCCCCGGCCTTTCCATTTTCTCAGTCATTGAAACATCTGCTCATCATTACAGAACCAGCGTGAGACTGTATCATGAATACTCATTTTGCGGGATACAGTCAGATCAAACTTCGAGGCTGTTAACGTTTCATTCGTATGGCCCAGTACTGACGGGAACGCCTAAGTCAGAGACCACCCTTGCTGGCACCGCTTGCGCAGGGAGGACCAGAAGTGTTCAGCACCAGCATGAAGGCGCACATCATTCCTGTACAGCTTAATCTCAACAGAGCCCCAGTATTCCTGCTGCTTTCCCGGCTCAACAAAGTCCACCAGCTGACCACTGGCCAGCTCATCAACAATGGCATAACCCGGTAGCCAGGCAATACCACTCCCATTCAATGCCATAACTTTCAGGAGGTTAGTCAGCGAAGACTCCATCACTGGCTGAAAACGAGGAAGATCATCAATAGCCCGAAGTAACCCATTAACCTGTCGTCCCATAAAAGCAGCAGGGCTATAGCCCAAAATAGGGACCGGCTCTGACTGATCAGGTCTGAAGAGAGGCATACCACTGGCATCTGGGGCACACACAGGTCGGAGTTCCGTCTTGCCAAGGGAAAGGCATAAGAAAGGTGGCTGCATCAGCGCTTCAATATCAAAGGCCAGCAAGAAATCACACCGACCTTCCTGAAGGGCTTCAACGGCAAGATCGACATCGATACTCTCAACCCGGCTTCTCAGAACATGACCATCATTACTCATGGTCTGTATCAGTTCTGGTAAGAGCGTTACGGAAAGGGAGTGGGCTGCCGCAAAGTCCAGAGGCTGTGGCCCTACACCATTTTGACCTTTCAGCTGGTGCAGACCATCTTCCATCTGTCGAAGCAGGTTTCTGGCAGTGGTATGAAACAGCCGCCCCTCCGGAGTCAATGCCAGAGGTGTTGTGGCCCGATCAATCAACTCAACACCAAGCGATTGCTCAAGGCCGCGTATACGGCGACTGAATGCCGGTTGAGTGACATTCCGACGCTGCGCAGCCCGGGAAAAGTTGCGCAGCTCCGCTAAAGCCAGAAAATCTTCCAGCCATTTGGTTTCCAGGTTCATCCAGACTCAGAGCTATTCAAATGTGCCCTTAACCAGTAATTCACCTTCTGACATTAACAACTGTCCACGGGAAATAACATGGCTGACTACAACCTCATGCTGGCTCAGGGCGGAGTGGGAAAAAGCGGTAAAGTCGGCATCAGAGCCTACCGCTATTCGACCTTTTGCAATACCCACTGAGTCTGCCACATTCGTCGAAAGGAGGGAAAAGATATCGCTCAGACCAAGGTCGATATCCAACAGTCTCGGTATTGTCTTGAGGTTGGAATCCACATTGGCTGCTGTAACTCCAATCATCTCTCCTCTGGTATTAAACTTCGGCATACTGCCATTGCCATCTGAGCTGATGGTCAACTGACTGATTGGCACGCCCTGAGATAAGGCATAACGAACGCTGTCTGCAATATTTTCGAGCCATGCACCACCGGAGGTCAGATCGATATGCCCTCCCCGTTTTGCCAGATCGACAGCTTCGGCAAAAATACTTTCGTTACGGTTAATATGAGTCGGTGAAAAATGCTGAATAGGCAGCCCCATGGTAATCAGCTGATTAATCTGAGCCATTGGATCAGGCAATTCGCCCATATGAATATGAAGGACGCCTTTCTTTCCGGAAACCATTCCCCCGATACGGATGTCAGACACCATTTGAGCGAGAACTTCCGTGGAAGGGAATGAGCAACGGTGGTCTGCAAGGGCAACCTTAACTCCCATAACCTTATCCACATAAACCATATCGTCACGGATAGAGCCTGTTATGGTTCGAGTTGGCACCTCATAAGAACCCGTATGCATGAAGGCACTCAAACCTTCAAGTTCCAGCGCCTTCACTTTCGCGTACAGTTCCTTTGGTGAACGGGTAATACCATCCGTCCCAAGAATACCCACTACAGAAGTCAGCCCAGCTTTTACCAGATCAGAAAGCATCAATTGTGGAACACGGGTAGCATAGCCACCTTCACCACCACCACCAATCAGGTGTACATGCTGGTCAATCAAGCCTGGCCCAACGATTGCACCCTGCATATCAACAACGCGACAATCTCTGGGCAGTATCTGATCAACTTTATCTTCGATGGCAATGATTTTACCGGCACACACCAGAATGTCTTTTTTCCCGAGATACTTCGGTGAATACAACTCAGCATTTTTCAGTAATAGAAACATGACTCCCCCAATCCACAAAAAACCGATAAATAAGAATTCAGGCTGCCTGCTTCTGATAATCGCCCTGGTAATGATTGTCGTGGCCGGAGTAATACCAATCGATACAGGCTCTCGCTAATAGCTCAGTAGCATCTACACACAGCTCAGGTCTTTGTTTTGCCAGATTAGCGAGGCCAATAGGAATTTCTGTACAACCAAGAATGACGGCTTCCGCCCCCTGATCAATCAGAGCATTAAAGACAGCTTCCATTCCCTGCGCTCCCTGCTCCAGACGGCCAGCCTTAATGTCATATATGGCGGTCATTACCTGTTGCTGGGCAAGATCATCAGGTACCAGGCAATGGCCACCCATTTTGCGAATACGTTTCTTATAAATACCAGCCGCTACCGTTGCATTGGTTGCCATCAACCCAACCTTCTGGATGCCACGCAGGGCAAGCTCACTGCATACTGTATCCACAATGCTGATCATCTGGATTGAGGCCTGCTCCTGCAGGGCATCAAACCAGTAATGGGCAGTATTGCAGGGAATGACTGCACACTGAGCCCCTGCACTTTCCAGCCTCTTCAACCCCTGGAGTAATGATGGGAAAGGGTCTTCCCCGCCCTGAAGAATGCAGGCGCTGCGATCAGGTATTTGTGGCACATTGTGAACAAGCATCGGGATATGCTCCTGATCAGAGGTTGCCTGACTCAGGGCAATCACCTTCTGCATAAAATCCACCGTCGCCAGTGGTCCCATTCCCCCCAGGATCCCCAACATCATTCTGCTCCAAACCAGAATTACTAACAGGGACAGTGTTCTCCAGATAGAGGCAGGTTGTGAAATGCCGAAAGCGGTCGAATCATGCCGAAATGGCATAATAGTAAACAATCTACTTACTCTCGGGCATGATCAAAGGGGCTGCCTTCGCTATCCATTCCAGTTTATGATACAAAAACGGTATACTCCCATCTTCTATTAGCAAGAACCTGAAATACCCTTTACTCTGGATTTACCCGGTATGAGCGAATGGTATTTTCATAGGAAAGGTCAGCGACTATGCGTTATTTTCTGGCAATCATTTTGCCTCCATTGGCCGAACTGTTCTGCGGCAAGCCATTTCAGGTTATTTTGAATATTATTCTGACAATACTTGGCTGGATTCCGGGAGTTATTCACGCCCTGTTTGTTGTTAACAGTCACCTGGCAGACAAGCGGAATAAAGAGTTGATCAATGCTATAGAGAATAAAGAATAAGTATGAACATCAGAACTTTACTGTCTGACAGGCTCCTGTCACGTAACTTGAGAATTGCTGGCATGCTGGTGATCTCACTCATGGTCGCAAGCTGCCAGAGCACTTACTACAGCGCCATGGAAAAGGTAGGTATCCATAAGCGCGACATCATGGTGGACCGCATTGAAGATACTCAGTCAGCACAGGAGCAGGCACAGGAGCAGTTTCAAAGCGCGCTTGAGCAGTTCCAGAGTGTTATTAACTTTGATGGTGGTGACCTTGAGGCCGCCTATACAGATCTGAACGCCGAGTATGAAGACAGTTTATCTGCAGCAGAGAAAGTACGGGACCGTATTTCCAGCGTGAAAAGTGTCTCCGAAGCTTTGTTCGATGAATGGGAAGACGAATTAAACTTGTATAAAAGTCACAGCCTTCGCAGAGCCAGTGCCCAGAAACTGAACGACACCCGACGCCAGTACCAGCGAATGATGGTCAGTTTGGAAAAATCTGAACAACGGATGCAACCAGTGCTGGATGCCTTTCAGGATCAGGTGCTTTATCTGAAACATAACCTGAATGCCCGGGCCATCAGTGCTTTGAAAGGTGAATTCAATACTATCAAAGCCGATATTGATCGCCTGATCAGTGATATGCAAGTTTCCATTGACCAGTCACGAAGATTTGTCCAGTCATTGAAAAAGCACTGAACCATGATTCCGCTGTATTGTGATAATATACAGCGGAATCATATTTCGCTCAGAAATAGTCTCATCAATGCTTCAGCTAAAATTCATATCAAAACACTCCCATTAATCATAAAATAATATCATTCATCATAATATTTATAATCTATGGTACCCCTCTGGAACTTAATTTTACCATCTCCTATAGAAAGTAAGAAAAATGAGCAACCCTATTGGTACAACATACAAAAACAACAATGAATTTTCAGTAAGAGACACTGCAATAAAAGATGAAAAAACAGAAACAAATAGAGATAAAGATAAACCTAAATTCAAGGGATTAGAGATAACATTATTGGAAATAAAGGAAGAACTAAACAAATCAAAAAAAGAGTTAACAGAAGCTGGAATACAGGAAATCAGAAACAAAATTGATCAATTAGAAAAACCATCCGAACTAAAAAGAAGATGTGTTTATTTAAAAGCTATCGCAAATCACTTAATATCAATTGAGCGAGAAAATAATGCAGTAGAAAAAGAAACACCTGATAGTCAAGAAAAAATTGATAAATGTAAAAAAACTATAAATAAAATATCCGGCAGCTTCTTACATTATGACAACTTGGAAATAGAAGAAAAAAACCGAATAAACCAATTAATACTAGAAACAGCAATATCAATAAAAACAGGTTTAATGCCTTATAATGACGCACTAAGGCTGAGCATATATCTTGATTTAGCGGATAAAAAAACAATCACAGGAAAAGGGATAAAACTTGAAGAGTTCAGTATGCCAAAAAATAAAAACCTTAAAGAAACTTTAGATCTAATCAAAGAAACAAAAAAACAAAAAACCAGCGATGCTTTTTTAAAAGCAATAGATATGTTAAATGAAAAAATTAAATCAATAGAGAGCAAAGGCAAACCTGAGCCAGATATAGATAAATCTTAAATTCAAAATATCCCCACACCATCAAGAAATTACCGTATTATTAATTTCTTGAGCTTAGATGGTATGAGGCACTTATTTTCTAATCTTGATACGATCGAGCAGCATAAATTGAACATTCAAGACAAACCTTCAGCTTCAACATCAACAACAGAACCAGCGGCCAAATCACCAGATTTAAAAGACTGTGGTAACAAAACATTCAACTTGGAAATCAGAAGTTATCTAAGCTGTTCTGAGACAAAAAGCCTGGATCAAACAAAGATCAGTGAGCGGTCAGTAAGAGAGAACAAAAATGACCTTACCTGCCCACATTCAGGAACATATTATCCCGATAAATCTAAAACATACAGAACTTCAGATATTGACAACAATCATGTTGAAGTAAAAATCACAGATTTAAAACCAATTATTATTCACCACAGCCTGATTAAAACATCAACCATGGAGTTTGCATTTAACACACTTTTAGAAAATATACCTCCTATCAACTCAAATAATAAAAATGACTTCACAAAAATTAAAGAGTCAATATTGAAACACGACTATAAAGAAGCACCTAAACTTTCTATAATCAATGGTGACGTTAAAAATCAAATCACTCTAACAGAAAAAAATTCAACCAAGATGCAAACTCCGCTAGTTATAATCAATGCTTCACAGTTAAACTATCAGGAACAACTGTCTAAAACGCACAACATAAGAACTGATATAAAGGGAGTATATTTTGATAATACTTTTGGCCCCGGGATATTAAAATCTCAGCAAGGCGGGCCAGAATTTTTAGCGCACAGGCTTTCCGAGAATAATCAAACCGAATTCTATGGCGCATTCAGATCATTTTTCCAAGAAATCAGTAATGACTTTAATATACATGCCGTTGGTGGTTACTATGAATCAAATATTTCTGAGCATCAATGGGATGAAATTTCAGAGAGACTGTGTAAGTCTGCGCACAGAGTTGAATCTTTTAGATGGGTCAAACAAAATTCAACCATCATATACCAGACAGGAGCTATAAACTCAGCAAATTCTACAGCTAAAAACTATAATTACTTACATAAACAAGCCGCTCCACCCTACTTTATCGAGTTTTTGATACTTTTTTTTCAGTACAGAAATGTTCTGCTCTATGAAACCCAAAACAATCCAAGAGTTCTCTTCCATACCACTGAAATTGGAGGTGGTTGCTTTTCAAATACAAAAGGTGTTGCCATACTTGCGCTACAAGCTGCTTTGATATCACTACCAAAAGATGAAGTAAAAAAAATCGAATGCATATTTATTGGAACATATGGCAATAGAGGAGATGAGCTAAGACATGAATTATCAAATATTAAAAACCTGAAAACTAATTACCAAGTACTATAAGCAATCTGCTTCCAAAGTTTCGATTTCTCTTTGGTGATGCCAGAAACATCTGATTAAAAAAAAGCTGTATCCTAAGATACAGCTACGATCTAACTGAGACTTAATTAATTAGTATTTAGTTTTTCTCTTTATCAACCAGCTTATTAGCTGTGATCCAGGGCATCATTTCACGCAGCTGGGCACCAACCTTCTCAATTGGGTGGGCCGCATTGTTACGACGATAGGCAGTCATGGATGGGTAATTTAGAGCACCTTCAGAGATAAACTTCTTGGCATACTCACCGTTCTGAATATCTTTGAGTGCATCACGCATTGCCTTGCGGGATTCGTCATTAATAACACGTGGACCGGTCACATACTCACCATACTCTGCATTATTGGAGATGGAGTAGTTCATGTTGGCAATACCGCCTTCGTACATGAGATCAACAATCAGCTTGAGTTCGTGGAGACACTCAAAGTAAGCCATTTCCGGTGCATACCCAGCTTCAGTCAGGGTTTCGAAACCTGCCTTAACCAGTTCAACAGCACCACCACAAAGAACGGCCTGCTCACCAAAAAGGTCAGTTTCAGTCTCGTCTTTGAAGGTAGTTTCGATGATACCGGTACGGCCACCACCCACACCAGAAGCGTAGGAAAGTGCAACGTCCTTGGCCTTGCCGGAAGCGTCCTGGAAAATAGCAATAAGATCCGGGATGCCACCACCTTTAACAAATTCTGAACGTACAGTATGACCCGGAGCTTTTGGTGCAATCATGATGACATCAAGATCAGCACGGGGAACCACCTGGTTATAGTGGATGGAGAAACCATGGGCGAAAGCCAGAGTTGCGCCCTGCTTCAGATTCGGTTCTACCACTTCTTTATAGAGCTGGGACTGGAACTCGTCAGGGGTCAGAATCATAACAACATCAGCCTGAGCAACAGCCTGAGGTACTTCTGCCACGAAGAGGCCAGCAGCTTCCGCCTTGGCCCAGGAAGAGGAACCCTTACGCAGGCCGACAGTTACTTCAACACCAGAGTCTTTCAAGTTATTAGCATGGGCATGACCCTGAGAGCCATAGCCAATGATAGAGACTTTCTTGCCACGGATGATGGAGAGGTCACAGTCTTTATCGTAATAAACTTTCATCGAATAACTCCTGAAAGAAAACACCGGCCCGGCGATAACTGGCTAGCTGATGAATTTAGGCTTTTTATTTACACAGCGGCTGCACGCAGGAGCCGCTCTCTCAACTTGGAGTACACCATACCCGATAGGTGGTTCTGCGTATAGTTGCATTTAGTGATATATTTGCAATCTTGAATTGCAAAATATGAAATAACCTTTATTTATATATGGCTATAGACCTTCGCCCTCTAAAACAGTTCCTCGCGCTGGCTGAATCCCTGCACTTTAACCGGGCCAGCCTCATTTGCCATGTCAGCCCATCGACCCTTAGCCGAAGTATCAAGCAGCTGGAAGAGCAGCTGGGCGTGGCTCTTTTTGAAAGGGATAACCGGAGTGTCTCATTAACCCCGGAAGGAAAACGATTTCAAGCCTATGCCCGTGAAACGCTCTCTCAATGGGAGATTATTCATAATGAACTGATGGCAGGAGCCAGGGAGCTTCACGGCTCGCTAAGCATGTACTGCTCAGTCACCGCCAGTTATAGCTTCCTGTATGACATTCTCAGCCAGTTTCGACCAAGGTATCCGGGCATTGAAATAAAGCTGCATACCGGTGACCCTGAGCCAGCCATACAAAGAGTATTAACAGAGCAGGAAGATCTGGCCATTGCAGCCAGGCCCGACAGCCTTCCCACAGGGCTGGCGTTTCAGCAAATAGCGGTTTCACCTCTACTGTTTATTGCTCCAGTGAATTCTCAGCTACCGGAATATCTTTTTAAAAAGCAGCTGTCCGTTAATGATTTTCAAGGCATTCCCATGATCCTTCAGGAGAAGGGAATTGCAAGACAGCGACTGGACTCCTGGTTTCAGGCTCATGGTCGAGCCCCAAAAATCTATGCCCAGGTTGCAGGTAATGAGGCCATTGTCAGCATGGTAAGCCTTGGTTTTGGTGTCGGTGTTGTCCCGGAGATTGTCCTGAATAACAGCCCACTGGCTGACAATGTTCAGGTGTTAAAAGTCCGTCCGGAACTTAAGCCGTATAAAGTAGGACTGTGTGTACTGGAAAAGAAACTAAGGAATCCACTGATTGCGGCATTATGGAACCAGCTGTCCGAGATACTCTAGAAGCTACCGACAGTAATGTCTGATACTTATGAAGCACCGAGTTAATAGATCACACTCGTTATCAGATTCGACGTGGGAGCACTTGCTTTTTAAACACCCACCAATTAGTTTTATTGGCCTTGGATTCTGGCCTTTTTTGTCATAGATACCAAATATCCCCAGAATTTATTCTTGTGCGAAACAACCTTAAGCCATTTGTGCAGCACTAACTGAGAACACGTGGTGGTCGCTGCATTATTTATATAATAAATAAAAAAGGGATGTAATTGTGCTTAAACTCAAGGGCAATGGATCTGTAAAGTCCACCTGTCAGTCTCTCCTTTTTTCCATCGGTTGTCTCTTCTCTGCTGGTAGCTGGTCCGTCACTGGCAGTGATGTCTCGCTGCTTGACTTAATGATCGATAGTTATGAACTGAAAATGATTACCTGGACAGATAAGCATGCCTACACGCAGGAGGGCTCAGGTATCGACATTCGCCCAAAAGAGTTACACATGCAACAAAGCCTGTTGCATCTTGATGAATATGACGGGCTACTGGAGAAATCAATCACTGACCTTGGGCAGTCATTCCAGAACTATTCTGTGGACTGGCAGAAAAATAAAGTGCCCAGTGAGGGTGTCGCCAGAGAGCTCGATCAAACCCAACAAGCCTTCTCTGATTTCCTGATCAGCAATATGAGTGGCTCACCTATCGTTGACTTGCGCGCCCGTCAGATTAACTCATTACTCACCCTTTCATCGATCTATGTCTTTATGGCGACTGAGCCCAAAGCCAGTTTCCCCATAACCGAGGTATATAATATCAACGAGCTGGTTGAGTCTATCGACAGCACATTACTGACACATCCGGTTAAAGACACTACGCTTCTGGCCAAATGGCGCTTTTTGAAGTCAGCTTTATTGAGGGGCGATTATGTTGCACCGCTTTTAGTAAAACGACACGCTCTCTCTATAGCCCTAATTTTGCAGCGATCCTTGGATGAACTATAAAAAACGCCCCGTAGGGGCGTTTTTTTGTTTGCTGCAGCGCTTACAGTGACAGCACTTTTTCCCCACGGGAAATGCCTGTCACTCCACTTCGAACCACTTCCAGAACCTGTGCCTGACCAATTGCCTCGATAAAGGCATCCAGTTTTTCACCGGTTCCCGTCAGCTGAATGGTATAAACAGAGCTGGTCACATCAACAATCTGACCACGAAAGATGTCCGCTGTCCGCTTCACCTCAGCACGCAGTGGCCCACTGGCCCGCACCTTGATCAGCATCATCTCCCGCTCAATATGGGCACCTTCGGTCAGATCCACCAGCTTCACAACATCCACCAGCTTGTTCAGCTGTTTGGTGATCTGTTCAACAACCTGAGGATTACCAACGGTGGTCAGCGTCAGACGGGACAGTGTATTATCCTCCGTTGGCGCAACATTCAATGTTTCAATATTGTAGTTACGCTGGGAGAAGAGTCCGACAATGCGCGACAGTGCACCGGGTTCGTTCTCAACCAGTACAGAGATAATCCGTTTCATCAGGTCCTCTCCGTTTTGCTGAGCCACATATCGGCCATATTGCCGTCCTTAATCTGCATGGGGTAAACATGCTCACTGGTATCCACCTGGATATCCATAAAGACCAGCCGGTCTTTCAGAGAGAACGCTTCTTCCATTGCTGACGTCAGCTTGGCTGGATCCGTAATCCTCATACCTACATGCCCATAGGATTCTGCCAGTTTGACAAAGTCGGGCAGCGATTCCATGTAAGAATGGGAGTAGCGGCTGTCATACTGCATATCCTGCCACTGTCGCACCATACCCAGAGCCTGATTATTCAGGTTGATGATTTTGACATTCAAATCGTACTGAAGGCAGGTCGAGAGCTCCTGAATATTCATCTGGATACTGCCTTCACCGGTGACACAGGCAACATGACTGTCCGGGAATGACAGCTTAACCCCCATGGCGGCCGGCAGACCAAACCCCATCGTTCCCAGGCCGCCGGAGTTAATCCAGCGGTTTGGCTTATCAAATGGATAGTACTGGGCAGCAAACATCTGGTGCTGACCCACATCAGAAGTGATGTAGGTGTCTTCGCCCTTAGTCACCTCATACAGAGTTTCAATGACCTGCTGAGGTTTCAGGATCAAACCATCACCCTTGTCGTAAGGGAAAAGTCCCCCCCGGCCTTCACGCCACTCATTGATCTGACGCCACCAGCTGTCGAGAGCTTCCTGACCAATACGGGTATCTGTCTCTTCCACCTGACGGATCATGGTATCCAGAACCGCGTCAACCGGGCCAACAATCGGCACGTCTGCCTGAACGGTTTTGGAGATACTGGCTGGATCGATATCAATATGAATGATCTTTGCATCCGGGCAGAACTTTGACGTGTTATTGGTCACCCGGTCATCAAACCGAACGCCCACTGCCAGAATCAGGTCAGCATTGTGCATCGCCTGGTTTGCGCAGTAACTGCCATGCATACCGAGCATACCCACAAACTGACGGTCCGAACCTGGGTACGCACCCAGCCCCATCAGAGTATTGGTAACCGGTACATTCAGCGTTTTTGCCAGCGCTGTCAGTTGTTCCGAGGCCTTGCCCAGGACAACACCGCCACCCGCATAAATAATCGGTTTTTTAGCCTCTGCCAGCAGTTCAACCGCTTTGCGAATCTGACCATTGTGACCTTTAACCGGAGGGTTATAGGAACGAAGCCTTACCTTTTCCGGATAGTGGTATTCGTACTTTTTGCTCAGGTCAGTAATATCCTTGGGGATATCAACCACAACAGGCCCTGGGCGACCGGTCTGCGCCAGATGGAAGGCTTTCTTGATAACTTCCGGAATATCTTCGGCCCGCTTGACCAGGAAGCTGTGTTTAACAATGGGTCTGGAAATGCCCACCATATCCACTTCCTGGAACATATCGCTGCCTATAAAGGCAGACGGTACCTGGCCAGAGATCACCACCATAGGGATGGAGTCCATGTAGGCAGTTGCAATACCGGTAATGGTATTGGTTGCCCCCGGACCAGAGGTTACCAGAGCCACACCCGGCTTACCGGTTGCTCTTGCGTAACCGTCCGCCATATGGGTTGCAGCCTGTTCATGACGTACCAGGATATGTGTAATGGCCTTCTGCCGGAAAATAGCGTCATAGACGTGCAGAAGAGCACCACCCGGGTACCCGTATATGTACTCGACTCCCTCATCAGCCAGTGATCGGACCACCATGTCCGCGCCGGATAATAGCTCCACTTGCTAACCCTCGGCTTTGCTCATTATTTGGAATGAATTTTTATATCGCCCCGAATTACTGAAAACAGGGCGCATTAGAAATTGGCGAACTCGAAAGTATTCTCTTAACTAAAAGCCTTAGCTAACAGCCTTCACCAACAAGTGCAGCTCAGGGCTGCCTGAGACTCACAATTCTGGCTTGCAGAACTGCTACATTCCTGTGCGGGTAGGAGCAGTGCACCAACAAATCATCTCAGCGCAAGATCGAGAAGTCGGTACACTAAGGAACACTCTCACCTGAGCCGCAGATAAACGGCATCAGATTGTCGCATAATTCCCAACGCAGCTTCTTGGGCAGCTTCAGGAGGTGCCATTTTTGACTTTCAGCTGCCATCAGTCAATACAAATACGAGTTTTACTTCGGCGAATACGAACTTTTTCCACAAAAAGGCGATAATTAACTAATGCAACTACAACGATCAGGGATCGGTAACGTGAAGCGACTACTGTTTTTATTTGCCCTATTACTGCCCATTACTGGTGCTGCAGAGCCTATCTACAAGTGGAAAGACGATCAGGGCGTTATGCATTTCTCAACAACTCCACCAAAAAAGCAGACCAATACTGAGGTCATGGCCAAGCCCGAGTTACAAAAAATCTCAGACGATGCCAGCCAAATGACAGAGGGTGAAGATCATAGCAAAGCGACTGTCAAAAAAAAGGCGATAGAGCCTACTGATGAACCACAACAGAAAACAGAAGAAGAACTGGCTTATTGCAATACCCTGAAAGGCAATATGACCATGCTGAACAGCAGCCCACGGGTTCGAGTTAAAAACAAAGATGGCGAGTATGAAATTCTCGATGATACTGCCCGTCAAAATCAGATCACCCGTATTAAAAAGCTTTTGAATGAGTTCTGTAAGAATTAGTTTACAGCAACAGAGTGGACTCGCAGGAGGCTTATAACTTCCTGCCTGTTAAACCACTTTTTATCGACCATTTCATACCCTGCGTATTTCAGCAACTCAGAGATACTCCAGTTTCCAGAAATTGAAAATATCCCTGACATTGAGGCGACGATGTCACAGGCCGCTTAATTCGCCTGACCAACCCTATATTGCCAATTGAAAACGGTGTTTTGAAAGACCTTGACAGGGAAGGTTTCGCTCTAAACCCGAGTCTTTAATATAAAATACGCGATGTGTGTTTCAGGCTGAGATGAGCCCCTCAAATGGTGCAGGCTTCTTTCCTGCCTGAATATTGAAAAAAGACCCTACTGTGCAGGCAAGTAGATTGCGTCCCATGCGACATGGTCAGATGCCACATATCCCTGCAATTACAATGTTCAATATCAAAGTGCTCGATGACGATTGAGGAACATAAATCGTCGATCAGGCAATAAACACTGATGATAAACTCTTCAAGGGGCATGGCAGTCACTGGCTTTTTCTGGCAAAGAAATACCAGACAGTGGTCATTCCCCTCATTGAACTTTATCAAAAAAACTCACACATCGCGTATCAATAAGAAGAAACCATTTATAAAAAGATTGGTCTATAGAAACTTTCATGACCTTTTTAGAGGTATCTATGGATTCTCCTATTAGCGGTAGCGGTTCAACCTCAAGCTTATATACACAACAAAACCAAGCTACTGGTATTCCTTCTGCCAGCGCCCAAGAATCAGGGGATTCAAGCAGACTGGAAACACAACTACCATCGCAAGACTCATATCCTTCAGGAGAGGGACCCGCTGATACACCAACCACTGATCGTACTGTTTACCCTCAGCCAGGAGATAGCGTTACACCTAAACTGTCAAGTGTTGCAAATATGACAATATCAGAATCAGATCATGATGCCGATGTAAAGGGATCTGAGTCGGATGGCAAATCACAAACCTCGCGTAGTTCACAAGCAGAACTTTTACCAGAAGCAAAAGCTGCAAGTTATCAGGCAGTTCCGGATATAGTGGAATCAAGCAACGATTCAGGAGTATCGAAGGTCGAAAAAAATGATTTAGCATTAGAACCTCATCTTATTAAGGCAACTCAAACACTCCCAATGGATGCGGATCAAGTTGCGATGATGTTTCGTTTGATTGGAAAAATCCCAGGAGATAATGCAGACCATAACTTTCGATTCAATTCAAACAGTGGTGAAGAAAAGACTGAAGAAAAGACGATAGCAAGAGATTTGGAAGGAAGGTATCAGCTATCTTTTGAATCAGGGAATGAACCAGATGAAACAAAGGATCTGATTCACCTAGCTTACATTCCATTTTATTCTCATTCGAAATCTCCTATCATAGCTAGTCAAAACCTTATTCCCATAAAAGTTAATCCTGAGAACAACCAATGCTACGTGGACATTGATTTTCAAAACAAGGCATTTCATGTTGTTGCATACTTATCACCCATTCCTACTGACACTTCAGCAACAGTTTCTCTTTCGATGACTCGTATATGCGGCTTGACAGAGATACCATCAGCTAAAACAGATGATAAGTCTATAGAAGCTGAGGGCATAGAAACCTCAGCCTCACAACCAGAAGGAGTCAGCAAGAAAGCAGCCCATGAGGATGAAAGTAAAGAGCTGCCAGAAGCCTCAGAAACAGATTTTGAAGAGCTCAGAAAAGACTCATCGCTACTCAGCTGCTGTGGTATTAGGGAGCGAACGACTAAACCTCATCCAGCAGCTGGAACATAATACCAATTGCCTTTTCTAACTACTGTATAACTGCCCACTGGCGAGAGCATAAACTGAATAGACGTCCAGCTTCGCCGCATAGATTGTTCCAGGCCTCGCAGC
>OODV01000095.1 GCA_900299555.1 uncultured Endozoicomonas sp. | reverse complement strand
GTTGGAGCGTCTGGCCCGCTTCAAAGTCAGTTTTTACTGCACAGATGACTGGCAGCCATATACATCCTGTTTACCAGAAGATAAACATATCATTGGAAAATACTTCACTCAGCGGATTGAGCGGCAGAATCTGACCTTGAGCACTTGCTTGAAACGGTTAGCCAGAAGGACTATCTGCTTCTCAAGATCAATAGACATTCATGATAAAGTTATCGGGGAGTTTATCTCCCGAAACCACTATCAACAGTTTTGATACATCACCTAGTAGTTTGGTTCTATGTGGGTTCTATGAGGGTTAAAGGTGTCCAAGGCCTGGACGGTGGCGTTCAAGATTAAGACGCTAGGGTCTGATATTTGGACGGGTATTGGATCGGGGGCTTGACGGGGTGATGGACCTTGTTCATATGCAAGCGGAGAGGTTCGCTAGATTAGAGTATTTTAAGTCTGTAGAAGGAACATACCCCCAAATAAGAAGTCGAAGTTTCTTTCTGTATGGCTGGTTCTGTATGAATAATCTCAATGCAACACCTGGATCATATACAATACTGAATTGCCCTGCATGCCTTGGGGCAAGGAATAAGGTATACTCAAACCTCAACGTTGCCTCTGGCTTTGCATTTATGACAGTGTCATACGCGATGACTCGACTATTCATGGACAGAGATTGTGGCTACTCTGGGGATTTATCAACAATAGCGTCTGGTTTCTTGGGTGGGTATTTAATTGGAAAATCCGTAAAAAACGTAACAGAAACCCTCATTATTCCAGTCATTGATCGAAAATGTGAAATCCACATTCCAGAGCAGTCACAAACTATAGACAGTCGATATAGTTCTGATTCTGATGTGGACGATCCAGAACCAGAACGACCTAATACTCATCGAGTGTTTTCAAATACTTTTGAGAATCCCACATTCCAAGAGAGTTCAGATGAAGAAAATACTCCATTGATAAACCGGTTTAATATCCCCATTCCACGTCGCTCCGAATGAGCGATTTCAGAAAAAGTTTATAAGAATTTCACAACCTGAACTCCCCCCTTCACTGTTGTGGATTTTTTGTGGCATAAAAATTCACAAGAAAAACGCTAGACCCCGCGAAATGCAGGGTCTAAGCTAATCATACTTTAGGGGTCTCCGGCTTACCAAGAATACCCGAGGGGCGGAATAACAGAATCAATACCAACAGACTAAAGGCGACAACATCTTTATACTCGGTACTGAAATATCCCGCAGTAAACGCTTCAGTAACACCTAGAATCAAGCCCCCCAGTACTGCTCCCGGAATGCTGCCAATCCCCCCAAGAACTGCTGCTGTAAAGGCTTTCAAACCAGCCAGAAAGCCGATATATGGATTAATAACACCGTAATAAAGACCCAATAAAACCCCTGCAACGGCCGCCAGTGCAGCGCCGATAACAAAGGTTAAAGAGATGACCTGATTGGTGTTAATACCCAGAAGGCGAGTCATACCCAGATCTTCGGCACAGGCTCGGCAGGCACGCCCCATTCTGGACTTGGAAATAAACAGTGTCAGAAGGGTCATGGTGACAAAAGTGATAATAAATATCACGACCTGCATATACGACAAACTAACATTGAATTCATCCACCGGCCCAAAGGTCCATCCTCCGGAAATCAAACTGGGCATAGCGATATCTCTCGAGCCCTGGGCAATACGGACATAATTCTGAAGAAAAATCGACATACCAATTGCAGAGATCAGGGCAATCAGTCGGTTACTGTTTCTTAACGGTCGATAAGCAACTCGTTCAACGGCAAAACCATACGTACTGGTAATTATGATACTGATGACAAATGCTGCAGTTAACATCAGGGCAACGCTGTCAATTCCCATCAGGGCAAGACCAGCCAGCACGGCAAAAGCAACATAGCTGCCAATCATGTAGATCTCGCCATGCGCAAAATTGATCATTCCAATGATGCCGTACACCATTGTGTAGCCAATGGCTATGAGGGCGTAAGTACTCCCAACCGTAAGGCCGTTCAGCAATTGCTGGATAAAATAATAGGCTGACTCAGGCATGATCGAATCCATAAAAAAGGCCTGCACATTGCAATAACGCTCTTAACGTTCTGCGCTCCCTGCAGGCCTTCTACTGCTTTATTATTCTTAAACCTGCGTCAGGTAGTGGTTCTACAACACAGGTTTTTCCATTATTTGTACTCCACCCAATCCTGGTGGAGCATTCTTCCAATCACTTGGTCAAGGCAGTTTTATTACCATCAGCATGCCATTCGTAAACAACGAAGCTGAAGTCCTTCAGATCACCTTTGTTATCAAAACCCAGCTCTCCAGTTGGAGTCTTGAAGCTATTAGAACGTAAAGTACTGGCTACTTTTTCAGGGTCTTCACTAGATGCCAGCTTCATACCATCTGCCATAACCTGAACAGCAGAATAAGCTGGGAATACGAATGGGCCGGAAGGGTCTTCACTCTTGGCCTGAAACGCTTCAACCAACTTGGCGTTTGCTGGATCCTGATCAAAACTCTTGGGCAGGGTTACCAGCAGGCCTTCTGATGCTTTACCAGCAATGGCTGAAATGTCTTTATTACCCACGCCTTCTGGTCCCATAAACTTGACATCAAGGCCTTTTTCACCACTTTGCCGCAGGATCAAACCCAGCTCAGGGTGGTAGCCACCATAGTAAACAAAGTCGACATCTTCTTTCTTAAGCTTGGCAATCAGCGCCGAGAAGTCTTTATCACCAGCCGTCACACCTTCATACAGGGCAACTTTAATGCCGACTTTCTGTACTTCATCACGCACACTGGAAGCTAAACCTTCGCCGTATTGTTGTTTATCATGAATCACAGCCATGTTCTTTGGCTTGACTGTATTAATAATGTATTTCGCTGCGGTAGGCCCCTGCATGCTATCAAGACCGATAGTTCTGAAAATCAGCTGGTAACCTCGGGTAGTAATATCGGGGCTGGTTGAGGCGGCAGTGATCATCAGCACACCTTCGTCTTCATAAATATCCGAAGCTGGCTGGGTTGAGGAAGAACAGAGGTGACCAACAACAAAACGAATATCGTCGTTCACAATTTTGTTAGCAACAGCTACCGCTTGCTTCGGGTCACAGGCATCATCATAAACAACTGCTTCCAGCTCTTTGCCATTAACACCACCAGCCTTATTAATCTGCTCAATCGCCATTTTGGCGCCAACAAACTGCATATCACCGTATTGGGCAACAGGTCCTGTTACCGGGCCAGCCAGCGCAATTTTGATGGTATCGGCTGCGGAAGCTGCCGATGCACTGCCGAGAGCCACTGCGGCAGTTAAGACAGCCATTTTTTTATTAAATGATTTCAGCATGTCAGTCACTCTTTATTGTTGTCTTTCAATCCTGAGTTCACAGAACGTTCGCCTGGAAGGAGAAGTCCTCCCCTGAAACTCAAGCCTGAGCCACAGATTCAGCTCAACGGTGGTCGCCAAACATTTTTATTATTAGCAATGGCTATATTAAGGATTTTTCCTATTCATTCCAGCCAAATATTACGCTTTTTTTACGAAAACCGCGCAATACACCTACCAAAGTCTAAAGGCTACGCATCGTCAAGAGAGCTAACTTTAATCTGTTAGAGGGATAAAAATCAGGCTGGGTAATACATGTGAGGCCATTATGAGAAGGGAACATGATAAAGAAAACCCGCTCACACTATCGGAACTGATCTTTCTTATAGCGCCTTTAGGTCTGATTCTGGTAGCTCTGCATTTCCTGCTTGGGCATGCTTTAAATTAGACTGGTGAAGACAAAAAGCTGGGTAAACCCAGCTTTTTTCGGGCTCAACTATCACTTGGCTGTCAGTGTTTTTACGCCGTCCTTTGTGCCCAGCAGCAACACATCAGCAGGACGGTTCGCAAATAAACCATTGGTTACAACACCAACGATACTATTAATCTTCTGCTCCAGCTCCACCGGGTTCATTATCTTCATATTCCAGACATCCAGAATCATGTTGCCATTATCAGTCACAACACCTTCACGATAAGCAGGATCACCACCCAGTTTGACCAACTCGCGACCGACATAACTGCGAGCCATGGGTATCACTTCTACTGGCAGAGGAAACTCTCCCAGAACACCAACAGCCTTGCTTTCATCAGCTATACAGATAAATTCCTGAGCAACCGCTGCAATAATCTTCTCCCGTGTTAATGCCGCACCACCACCTTTAATCAGATGCAGATGCTCATTGCTTTCATCAGCACCATCAATATAAAAGCGCACCTCAGATACCGTGTTCAGGTCATAGACAGGAATCCCGTGGCTCTTCAATTGCTCCGTAGAAGCCTCTGAGCTTGATACGCAACCATCAAAGTCGTCTTTGTATTCAGCCAGTGCATCAATAAAAAAGCGCGCAGTAGAGCCAGTACCAATGCCGATTACCATATCTATTTCAAGATGGGGCAGGATGTATTGCAGTGCGGCTTCGGCAGTGGCCTTCTTAAGCTGATCCTGGTTCATGGGTATACCTGTTTATACTGAGCGGTTAATTACGAGGCTATTGAGTTGAGAGCCACTTAATTCAGAGACGGGCCGTCGGGCTGAAAACGCGCAATATACTACACCATTTCCAGCCAAATTGGATGAGTGCCATCATGAAGCTTATTCCTATAGAATGGGGGCTTCGCAGCACTGCCTGAACTCAATAAAGTTAACCGTAAACACCAGCAGGACAGCATGCCACACCGTTATATTCGAAAAATACTGGAAGCCAGGGTCTATGATGTCGCCATAGAAACCCCCATCGATGAGGCTCGCTTCCTTAGCCAGCGCCTGAATAATCAGGTTCTCCTGAAGCGAGAAGATTTACAACCCGTATTCTCCTTCAAGATTCGGGGCGCATACAACAAACTGGCCCAGCTCACTGCACAAGAAAAAGATCGTGGAGTCATTGCTGCTTCAGCTGGTAATCACGCCCAGGGAGTCGCTCTGGCCTCCCGGGAGATGGGCATCAAGGCCACTATAGTCATGCCAGTCACTACACCCGAGATCAAGGTCAGGTCAGTTCGGGCTTATGGGGCCGAGGTCGTACTTCATGGAGATGCCTTTGATCAGGCACTGGCTCACTCTTTTGAGCTGGTTAAAGAGCATGGTTATACCTTTATTCACCCTTATGATGATATCGATACCATTGCAGGCCAGGGCACTATTGGCATGGAGATCTTGCGCCAGCATACCGGACCTCTGGAAGCAATTTTCATTCCTGTAGGTGGTGGTGGTCTGGCTGCCGGTATCAGTGCCTACATCAAATACCTGCGACCTGAAGTAAAAATCATCGGTGTTGAGTTTGAAGAATCCGCCTGCTTGAAAGCAGCCTTGGAGGCAGGCGAGCGAATCATTCTTCCCCATGTGGGTATTTTTGCAGATGGTGTAGCTGTAGCACAGATTGGTGAAGAGACTTTCCGGATCTGTCAGGAGTGCATTGATGAAGTCATCACCGTCACAGCTGATGAAATCTGTGCCGCAATCAAAGATATTTTTGATGATACTCGTTCTGTCTGCGAACCTGCTGGCGCTCTGGGTATCGCAGGTATGAAGAAATATGTGAACAGTGAAAAGATTCAAGGGCAAACTCTGCTGGCAGTAGACAGCGGTGCAAACATCAACTTTGACCGTTTGCGCTATGTCTCAGAGCGGACTGAACTGGGGGAAAAAAGGGAAGCGATCATAGCGGTTACCATTCCCGAGAAGCCTGGCAGCTTTAAGCAATTCTGTGAACTTCTGGGTCGCCGCAACATCACCGAGTTTAACTATCGCTTCCACAACCCGGAAAAAGCCAGAATATTTGTTGGTGTTCAGGTTCACCCGGATCAGATGCCAATAGACCGGCTGGTTAATGAACTACAGCAGCACAGCTACCCCGTTGTAGACCTGACAGACAATGAAATGGCCAAACTCCATGTTCGACATATGGTGGGTGGGCATAGCGAAGCCGTAAAAAATGAGCAGGTTTACCGCTTTGAATTCCCGGAACGTCCCGGAGCCTTGTTGAATTTCCTGAGCAAACTGGGTCAACGCTGGAATATCACGATGTTCCACTATCGTAATCACGGAGCTGCCTATGGACGAGTTGCGGTAGGCTTGGATGTTCCTGAAGAAGAGCATCAGCATATTCCGGAATACCTTGATGCCATTGGCTACCGCTACTGGTCTGAAAATGATAATGAGGCTTATAAAGCTTTTCTGGGAGACTAAGTGTAATAAGGAGAACTGGTCTGCCTGAAGCTCATAAATCAGTTTATCAGGCAGATCAACACCATTTAGTTTCATGGTGATTGATTAAATATAAAACAACAGAACCGAAGCAGCAGTTAATGAAGCCAGCGACCAATTGAAAGCTTTCAGGCTTTGCTCATTTCTCAGAAAGCGCTTCAGTCCTGAGCCAAAAACTACCCAGGCTGAGCAGCAAGGCAGATTGATCAGAGTAAATATAACGCCTACCAGTAAAGCAGAAACCGTGTAGTTATCTCCAGGCAGTGTAAAAACAACAGCACTACTGATGGCCATCATCATGGCTTTCACATTCACAAACTGAAAGCTGATGGCCTGAAGAAAAGTCATAGGCCTTTTACTGATAGCCTGCTCTGAAGCGCTCGCAGCTGTTGCAATCTTCCATGCCAACCATAATAGATAAATAGACCCCACACACTTCAAAGCAGCCTGAAGCTGTGGATACAGTTCAAAAACATTCCCCAACCCAAAAGCAACAGCCAGAAACAGAATAAAGAACCCAATAGAGACCCCCAGCATATGAGGAATACTTCGGGTAAAACCGTAGTTCACACCACTGGCTGCCAGCATAATATTATTGGGTCCTGGTGCAATACTGGAACTCAAGGCAAAGGTTACCAATGGTAACCAGAGTATCTCCATCTCATTCATTTTTATTTTCTCGGCATGATTCTATTAAAGCCTCACAAATTGAACCCATACAATTATATCATTCGAGCAATCAAGGCTTAATACCAGTATGATAGAATGACAAAAAAGAGTTCAATTGATAAATTGTCACCATGACAAATTAACCGGCTTATCAAACCTAATAAAAACAATGAACAAAAAGAAAAATGTTTCACAATGGCTCCCCAACCTGTCAGTTCACTCTGGCTCCAAATATATGGCTTTGGCCGATGCCATTGAGCAGGCAATTAAAGGGGGATCATTAAATACCGGAGATAAACTGCCGACTCACCGCTGGCTGGCAGATTCACTGGGCGTTACTGTTGGTACTATTACCCGGGGGTACGCTGAAGCAGAAAGACGACGATTAATTACCGCCAGAGTAGGTAGCGGTACCTTTGTCACTGGAAAAGTCTGGCAACAGGCGCAGTTCAACGTTCCTCAGAAATCAGAGACATCATTGATCGATATGAGTCTGACGCTTCAGGCTCCGGCACCAAGAGAAGACCTCCTTGCTGAAACGTTGAACACCATTGCAGCCGACTCTGCACGGATGTGTTCACTTCTGGATTATCTTCCTGAGACCGGGCTTTCAAGACACCGAGGTATTATATCTGACTGGCTCTCAGCACTTTCCATTCAGGCAAGCCCAGACAATATTTTAATCACCAATGGTGGACAGCACGCAAATATGATGGCCCTGCAGGCTGCCACACGCCCGGGAGATACCATAGTTTCTGAGTCCCTTACTTACCCAGGCTTTATCAACGCTGCCCGACAGTGGCAAACGCATCATATTGGCCTGCCAATGGATGAGCATGGTCTTATTCCGGAAGCGCTTGAGCAATGCTGCCAACAGCACCGCCCAAAACTACTCTACCTGATGCCCTCTCTGCAAAACCCGACAGCTGTTGTCATGCCACTTGAAAGGCGAGAGAAAATCATTGCAGTAGCCCGTAAATATAACCTTTTGATTCTCGAAGATGATGTGCAGTTTGTTACTTCAGATAAACGACTCACCTCGCTCTATAGCCTTGCCCCTGATCTGGTAATCTACAGTAGTAGTTTTTCAAAGACTCTCTCCGGAGGACTCAGAACCGGTTTTCTTTGTTATCCTTCTCACCTGAAAGAACGACTGATTATGGCTATGCGCAGTGATTGCTGGGTTCCACCACCACTCATGGCTGAAGTTGTCAGCGAGTGGATTGAATCTGGTATTGCCCAGCAACTCATCCAATGGCAGACCGAAGTCATTGCCAGACGTCAGACGTTAATGCATCAGTTACTGAAACCTCTGAAGATACAGGGCCAATCCTATAGCTTCCATGGCTGGCTACAACTTCCAGAACCCTGGCGAGCAGAAACCTTTGTACGACAGTTGCAACAGAAGGAGATTAAATTACTTCAGTCAGAGCTATTTGCTGTTGGCAGCAGTGCCGCACCGCAGGCAGTACGCCTCTGCATCAGTAGCCCGGCCAGTGACAATGAAGTTCAGTTTGCACTGGAAACTATTCGAGATATGCTAACCGTAGAATTAGAACCGATCTATCGCCCTCTGGTTTTCTGATAATGGCCAATGACAAAACAAAGCTGATTATTAACTATTTATTATTCCAGGCAGGTTGGTTTGCCTGTGTCCTTGGGGGAAATACCACTGCTCTGGCAGCAACAGCTATTATTCTTTTTATCCATCTTAAATGGATAGGAAGCTGGCAAAAGGAAAAGCAGCTGCTAGCCATCACGTTTTTACTTGGCTGCGCGGTTGACAGTTTTCTCGGCAACTTGAAAATCCTGCAATTCAGCTCTCAATTAAACGATGATGGACGTATCTTACCCCTTTGGTTAGCCTGCCTATGGCTGATATTTGCTACAACACTCCGGCACAGCCTTGACTGGTCAAGGAGTCACAAGTTTTACGGGGCTATACTTGGACTGTTTGGCGGGCCATTAAGTTATCTGGCAGGAGCAAAACTAACGGACGTCACTCTCGCTCAGCCCTTATGGCAAACTCTGGTAACGCTGGCAATTATCTGGGCCGTCATCATCCCTTTGCTCCAGTCCTTCTCTCAGGCCTGGCTGAATAAAGCAAAAAGCTAAGCATACGGCCAGAACCATACCGCTTCTTCTGCAGTTTTCATTCTAAAGCCGCAGAAGAAAGCTCTTAATCAATCTCCGCTTCAAACTCCTTATGTGCAAAAATGCGATTCAGATGATGACTTTTGGCCAGTTTCCGGAACCAGTAGCTGCACCACTGTTGAGGAGTAATAGATTCTGCTGACGGTGGGACAGTAACGGCGTAATAATCCACTGGAATACTATTTCCTTCGTCATCTACGACACAGAATAGTATTCCAGCCCCTGCTTTAGAGCCATCTTCCATTGTCCTGGGTACAGTATGAAACACCATTTCCACACTCACTCGCCAGATGTCCCGCGTGCTACACATCATCAAACGAAAGCATGCAGTATCAAATAGCACATCCGCACCTGCTTTAATAAACTGCTCAGGTTCGAGCCAGGAAGGAAATTTGCGAACCAGAAGGCCATCAATTTTATGACCACCACTGGAAAACCACTGCTGTAATGCTGCTGACTGGCTGTTTAGCAACTCATCGATAGAAGAACAAGGCAAAATTAGCGCTCCCATCCGATTCTCCTAATCCATCAATTTTCTCTATTATTTTTTCGTTTCGGGTTAACTTGATCCAAGATACTTTTCAAGCTCTCCCAATACCTTTTATCACAGAGATATGACATTAGAAACCTCTGTTTTTTGATTCATGTCTGCAAGTGTTCGTCAGTAGCAGCCCGCAAACATTTAACGAAAGTTCTCCCAGTGCTAAAGTAGCCTGATTTAATGCGTTAGCTCAGGGGTAGTACTGATGATGGATCTGAAGCTTACAGAATACAGCCATGGTGCAGGATGCGGATGTAAAATTTCGCCACAGGTACTTGATGGCATTCTGAAAACAAACCTTTCTCTTCCCGAATTCCCAAATCTTATAGTAGGTCACTCAAGTAAGGACGACGCTGCCGTTGTCGACCTTGGAAATGGCGAGGGGATCATCAGTACCACTGATTTCTTTATGCCCATTGTGGATGACCCATTCGATTTTGGCCGTATTGCTGCAACCAATGCTATCAGTGATATTTATGCCATGGGTGGCACTCCCATAATGGCTATCGCTATTCTGGGCTGGCCGGTTAACAAATTGCCGGCAGAAGTTGCCGCACAAGTAGTAGACGGTGGTCGTCAGGCTTGTGCTGATGCCGGCATCCCTCTGGCGGGGGGGCATAGTATTGATGCCCCTGAGCCTATTTTCGGGCTTGCAGTGACGGGGCGTGTACCTCTTGAACATTTGAAAAGAAATGATCAGGCCCAGGCAGGCCACAAGCTTTACCTGACCAAACCTCTGGGTGTTGGTATTCTCACAACCGCACAGAAGAAGAAACAACTGAAAGATGAGCATCAACATATTGCCCGTGACTCTATGTGTGTTCTGAACACAATGGGCGCTGATTTATCATTGCTCAATGGTATCAGTGCAATCACCGATGTTACTGGCTTTGGTCTGCTCGGCCACCTTCTGGAAGTCTGTGAAGGCAGTCAGGTTAAGGCCACTATCTATACCGATAAGCTCCCTCTCCTGCCTCATGTAGAGATGTACCGCCAGCAAGGCTGTGTTCCAGGAGGAACGGAAAGAAACTTCGCCAGCTATGGTCATAAGGCTGCTGACATTACAGAATCACAAAAACACATTCTTTGTGATCCTCAAACCAGTGGCGGCCTTCTGGTTGCAGTAGACCCATCTATGGATGAAGCCTTTCATACCGTGGCTGAGAGGTTTGGGCTATCGCTTGAAGCTATTGGAGAGCTGTCACCATACGACGGTGGAAAATGGGTAGAGGTGGTTTGATCACGCTTGCATCCATGCAGTCGTATGTTTCTGGGACACTATACTTCCCTATATATTCCCTGAATATCGCTTTTGCATTTTCAGGATACAGCACATCCATATGCATAAAAAAAGCCCGGTGGAAACCGGGCTTTAAATTTATGTTAAATAGGTCGATTACCGTACTCACCGGAGGGTTTTTTCGGTGGGTCTGCTGTAATATTTGATTGAACCTCTTCGATCTCTCCACCGTTCTTAAGGAAGGCTTCGATCTGGGCATCAAGACTGGCCCTCAGTTTTTTGCGCGATTCAACCGTCCGCTCTTCAGCGGGCTCATCACGACTTCCTAAAAAACCGATATCAACACCATCAAAACCAGCAGCAGCTTTACTCGGCTTTCTCCGTGCCATAGCTAAGTCCTCTAATGTACTGGTTATCAGAGCTCCTGCTCCAATATGTTATATTTAACTTCATATTCCGATTTTATAGTTATAGTCCAGCATTCATAAAATGCCAGTTCGGTTTATGCCTCCTTATAAGTAATGATCTGTTAATACCTGAAATTTATAATTACGCATATGCATCACCTTGTAAAGTGATGATTAGGTTTCGATTTCCTCCACGGTCACGGTGCTCTCCCAACCAGCCCCCTGCCAGGTGCCCAGGGCCAGTGAACCGTTGGTAATCGGAATCATTACATCGGCACCAAACAGGCTGAATTTAATGTGCGCTGGCATATCATCACTGCCTTCTATTATGTGCAAAAAATACTCTTCATTTTCAGGAATATAATGATTACTGAATGTTTCCATATCATGACACACATTGGGATCAGCATTCTCATTCAATGTCATTGATACGGAAGCATGCTGTATAAATACGTAACACAAGCCTGTTTTGCATTGCGCCAACTCGGGCAAATTTTTTGTAATTTCTTCAGTGATAAGGTGAAAACGACGCTGATAGGAGGGAGGAGCTGCAGCTGCTTCTGTAGCCACATGATTAAACCCTCACTCAAAAATGCCGACTACAACCTGTCAGCCATTAAAGGATAAATGTCAGTTTATCTATGATGGCACTGTAAGCGATAAAAGACAGGTTACTGTGAACACGATCCGATACATTCCTATGCTCTTGTGGGTCATTGCATCACTCCCAGTCAAAGCAATGTATGGTGGTGAACTTAACTCTTCAGGGTGCAATTTTCTGGAGATGCAGAATTTCTATTTGGAAGAGTTAGGCATCAATCATGATGTCAACATTGAATATGTCCGTTTCAAAATGCCCGAACCCAATATGCTAGGGTATACACTGCCATTGAAAAACGGAGATTATCAAATTGCTCTTGCCAACGAACTGGAACCCAGTGAAATCCGGATTACAGTCGCTCATGAGCTGGTTCATGTGCGACAGCTTGAAAACAAAGAGATCAAAGCTTCTGAGTTCAAAAAACACTACATGGAAAGAAGCTTTGAAGACGAAGCGTTCCGACTAAGCATTCCCCTTGCCATCAAATTCTACACAAAGCATTCTTGCCAAAGCCCATCTGATAAAGAACTATGACTCAACAGTCTCTTCTCCCACATCACTACCAGCCTCCTGCTTATAGTGCTCACCCAGCCAGAGATAGACATTCGGTAAAACAAACAAAGTGAAGAAGGTACCGATCAACATACCCGTTACCAAAATGATACCGATACTGTTTCTCGCTTCGGCACCTGCCCCCGTCACCAGTACCAGAGGAAAGTGCCCCAATACCGTTGCAGCAGTCGTCATTAACACCGGTCTCAGACGAATCTGTGCAGCTTCCCGAATCGCCTCAATCTTATGGTAACCCTGTAGCTGCAGTTCATTGGCAAACTCGGTAATTAAAATCCCGTTTTTGGCAACCAGTGCAACCAGTGTAATAAAGCCAATCTGGGCATAAATATTCACCGTGGTCAGACCAGTAAAGCTGAACAACAATCCGCCAAAAAGAGCCAATGGTACAGAACCCAGCAATACCACCAGGGGAGAGCGGAAGCTGTTAAACTGTATTGCCAGCAATAGATAAACCACTGCCAGAGCCATCACCAGTACAGAAAACATACTGTTACCTTCCTGACGAAGCTGTCTGGAAACACCAGCATAGTCGACGGTGTACGTCTCTGGCAAAATATACAGAGCAGCGGTCTCAAGTGTTTCCAGTGCCTGATCATTCGTCGTACCAGGCAAGACACCACCAAGAATCCGGAATGAGCGCTGCTGGTTGAACTTACCCATTACTCTCGGGCTGGTGATATTTTCAAGGCTTGCTACGGCTCTCAAAGGCACAAGCTCTCCAGCAGAGGTTCGAAGAGTAAAGTCCAAAAGCTGCTCAGGATTATTCCGCCCTTCTGACAGAACCATAGGTATCACCCGATAAGCCTTGCCAGAAGCATTAAAGCGATTCACATCCTGTTCAGAAAGTAACGCACTCAGTTGTTCGGTCACCTCGGCAACGGTCATACCAAGGTCAGCAATACGATTATGGTCAAATACCAGACGAGCCTCGGGCAAATTTATCTGTAAATCGGTATTCACAAACATAAACTGACCGCTCTGATAAGCAGCCTGTATCAACTGACCCGCGTATTTTTCCATCTCCGAATAATCATCAGGAGCCTGCACCACCAATTCCACATCGAACTGACCGGCGGTCGGTAAAGAGGAAAACAGTATTGGGAAAACCTTTAACCCGGGCTCTCCTGACAAGGTTCCAAACACAGTAGGAAGCATCTCATGCACACTCTGGGAGCGTTGAGCATAATCAACAAACTCAATACCGCCAAAACCACCTTCTGAAGAGATGACCTGCCAAATCAATTCAACACCAGGTAAAAAACCCAGTGAGTCGATAACCCCATTCATATGCCGATCGGTATAGGCAATGGAAGCATCCGGGGTAGACTCAACGACAATATTAATACTGCCCTGATCCTCCACAGGTGCCAGCTCTTTGGCGGAAAACAGATAGAGCGGGGCGATTAATAATGAGAGAAAAGCCGACAGAAAAAGCACCTGGTTTCGCCATTGAAAGACCGAGTCCAGCCCACGCCCATAAACCTGTCGCAAACGATCAAAGAATTGGTTTACTTTCAGTGTATAGCGGTTCTCACGCCCTTTTTCAGAACATACCCAACTGCTCATAACCGGCGACAATGTAATAGCAACTAAACCAGAAATCAGCACCGCAACAGAAAGCGTAAAAGCAAACTCTCTGAACAGACTGCCGGTTAACCCGGAAACAAAGCCGATGGGGGCATAAACGGCTGCCAGTGTAAGCGTCATGCCAATAATCGGTTTCAACAGCTCTCTTGAACTCAGTAATGCCGACTCTAATCGCGATTTCCCCTCCCGCATATGCCGTGCAACGTTCTCAACCACGACAATGGCATCGTCCACGACCAGACCAACTGACAAAACGATGGCCAGTATGGTCAAAAGATTCAGGGAAAAGCCCACCAGCCACATGATGGCAATACAACCGAGAATCGAAATAGGAATGGTCACCAGTGGCACCAGTGACGTACGAAAGGCCCCCATCAACGCCAGAACAACCAGCCCGACAATGATGATCGTTTCAGCGAGAGTAACCACAATCTCCTTCAGAGCCTTGCGCATATAAGCCGTGCCATCATAGCTGATCTCAATCTCCATACCCTGGGGTAAGGTAGGGTTGATTTTGTCCAGCCGACGATAAACCTCATCACCAATGGATATCTCGTTAGCCCCCGGCATTGGCCATATAGAGATAAAAACGGTGGTGGTTTTATTAATTCTGGCTGAGACCGTACCCCGGTCTTCGCCCATAACGACTTCAGCAATATCCCCAAGACGAATAATAGCGCCATCACGCCGGGCCAGAACCAGCTGCTGAAAATCACTGACCTCACGCAGAGTTGCATTGCTCTGCAGGTTCACCTGCTGACGGTCATTTTCTGTCTTGCCCAGGGAAGCAATAATATTATTGGCACGCAGCGCTGCCAGAACCTCTCCAGCCCCCAGGTTCATTGCCGACATCCGGACCGGGTCAAGCCAGATACGCATGGCAGGGTTGCGGCCGCCTTCCAGCCCTACCCGCTGAACACCGCTGATAGAGGTCAGCAATGGCGTTACATGCCTTTCCAGATAGTCAGTCAGCTGAGCACGACTCCAGTGTTCATTTCGAACATTCAGGTAAAAGACAGCCGCCGGGCGATCTGTTCTTTCCACCACAATGGATGGATCATCCGCTTCATCGGGCAGTTCGTAACTGATCTGATTCAAACGGGCCGTCAGTTCAGCAAGGGCGGAAGTACTGCTTTCATTCAGTTTCAACCAGGCCGAAACCCGGCTGATGCCCGCGGTAGTATTGGAGTCTACATAGTCCACTCCCGGAATGGTCATGGCTATTCGCTCAATAGGCTCAGTAACAAACCCCTGAACCACATCCGCTGAGGCACCGCGATACTCTGTGGTAATCACCAGAGAGGAGCTCTCAATCTCGGGAAACTGAAGTACTGGAACTTTCTGCACCGCTACAGCACCAGCAATCAAAAGAACCAGAGAAATCACCAGTGATAGTACAGGGCGCCTGACAAATATATCCATCATTCACCCCACTTACTGTACAGACGTAGTCGATGAGCGGTCAGAACCACTCTGACGGCCATAAACCAGAACGCCGGGCTTCAGTTTAAAAGCCCCCACGGTGGCAATTCGAGCACCTTGATCAAGACCGGACTTCACTACCACCTTGTCACCCAACCGATCACCGGTTGTAATATCCTGGCGATAAGCACGAAACCCATCTGCATCGGGATCTTTATCAAGCCGATATACGTACTGCCCCAACGTGTCCTGCTGAATGGCCAGAGCTGGCACTGCTTCAAGCATTTTACTGGCACCTACAGGAACATGAACCTCAACCACCGCATTATGTATAAACGACAGTAGATCACCGTCCACTCGGGCTCGATAGCGACGACTTCTGGAACTTGATGAAATGGTGGTATCAAGAGCAACAATCTTACCGTTGAGTTCTTCAGCATCCACTCCATTGGCATTATTCTGAAGCAACCTGATTCTGACCGGTGAGCTAACCACAACACTGCTGTGAAACTGAGGAAGGCTGAAATCAATCCAGATATATCCCGGATTACCGACCAGAGTAGTGATAGCTGTACTTCCCTGAAGAAAGTTACCCGTCTCCAATCGGTGAATTCCCACCCGACCACTGAATGGCGCTACGATCTTTTTCTTTTGAATCGTGCTTTTCAGTGCATCAATATCCGCATTGGTAATACTGAGTTCAGATTTGGCCTCATCCAGCTGGGACTGACTGGCGGCATTGGTTTTGCGCAAATTGGTAATCCGCTGATAAGCCAGCTTTGCCAGTTCAGCCCTGGCAACGGCTGACTTAAGCTGAGCTCTTTCTTCACTGGTGTCCAACTGAAGCAGAAGCTGCCCTTTCTGAACCTCTCCACCAGAGGCAAAACCTACCTTAACAATACGCCCGGGCAGCTCATTCATTAGTTCGACACGCTGCGGGGATACTGCTTCACCAATCACCTTCACTTCAGGCGTGTACTCAACAAGATCAACTGCCTGATATTCAACGGTTTCAGAGTGCTCAGGGAATGATTCGGCAAAGGCAATCACACTACGTATCTGCAGTACCTTAAAGGAGGTAAGTCCGGCAAAAATCAAAAGTGAGACAACGAGCGTAATACACCAGCGGCGAAAGTTCATAGTTCTCATGACGGCTCCAAAGCACTTTCTTATTGTTATCCTGAATGGTGATTCGAACAGTTATCCACTGAATTATCGTTATAAACCAATCAGGACAATCGGCCCATTTTACACTATTTTCTATCCAAACTAACGGTGAACAACCTTCTGTAATAACCACAAACCTCATCAACATAAACGTCAAAGGCGATGGTTATAAATAGTTGTGTGCCTTTGCCGACCTATAATCAACCGTACTAAAACCCGAAATACTTCGGAGTCTTTACCATGAAAGTCTCTCGATTTCTGATATTAACCACCTCCCACTGTCTTTGCCTTCTGCTAGGTTTTGCCGCCGGTATTTACCTGTTGCCTATTCTGACAGCGCCCGATGCCCCATCAGTTTCTGTTATCGAAGACAGCCGCAAGAGCCAGCGATTCCATGGTGAGTTTATCCGGGATCGGAAAGACAGTGATCAGCTCCATTGGGGTGAAGGCGAGTTCAGCATTAACAGGGATTCCATCAGTTTCACCGGCAAGCTGGCTCCCGGCCCCGACTACAAGCTGTACCTGTCACCGGTTTTTATTGAAACGGAAGCCGCCTTTAACCAACACAAGTCAGAGATGATGAGGGTTGGCGATATCAAAACCTTTGATAACTTTCTTATCCCACTGCCAGCAACCATTGATCCAGCCAAATACAATACGGTCATCATCTGGTGCGAAGCTTTTGGTCAGTTTATTACTTCCGGGACCTATCAGCCATAAAGTCACGATAAGCCTGATTGGCTGGTAACCAGAGGGTACAAAAAAGCTCCGGCCCAACCATCTGGTCAGACCGGAGCTCGATTTTCTAAAGCTTGTTACCTTTGTCAGCTTATGGGTAAACCGACAACTTCCCAGGCTGGTAATTCATTAAGCACCCCCTGCTTAAGACTTGCTGGTGAACTCAGGGTAAGCTTCCATACCACATTCAGTGAGGTCAGCACCTTCATACTCTTCTTCTCCAGAGATACGCAGCCCCATGATTACCTTGATCACACCCCAGACAACCAGGGAAGCACCGAACACCCAGGCAAAGATGCTGCCGATACCCAGTAATTGAGCACCCAGGGTAGCGTCGCTGTTGGTCAGAGGTACAGCCAGCAGACCCCAGATACCCACAACACCGTGAACCGAGATGGCACCTACTGGATCATCGATACGCAGTTTGTCCAGCGCCAGGATAGAGAATACCACCAGGGCTCCACCGACAGCGCCGATCAGCGTTGCACCCAGAGCGGTTGGCGTCAGAGGTTCTGCAGTAATAGCTACCAGACCAGCCAGCGCACCGTTCAGGGCCATTGTCAGGTCAGCCTTGCCGAACAGCAGTCTGGCAACGATCAGGGCAGCAATAACACCACCGGCTGCGCCCGCATTGGTGTTTACAAAAATCTGTGCAACCGCGTTGGCATTTTCAACATCAGCAATCTTCAGCTGAGAGCCACCGTTGAAGCCGAACCAGCCCAGCCAGAGGATAAAGGTACCCAGAGTGGCCAGAGGCAGGTTAGCACCAGGCATGGCGTTAACGGCACCGTTAGAACCGTACTTGCCTTTACGGGCACCCAGCAGCAGCACACCAGCCAGGGCAGCAGAAGCACCCGCCATGTGAACCACACCGGAACCGGCAAAGTCCTGGAAGCCAGCTTCGTTCAGGAAACCACCGCCCCACTTCCAGAAGCCCTGTACCGGATAGATGAAGCCAGTCATAAAGACCGCAAACAGCAGGAAGGCCCACAGCTTCATACGCTCAGCAACCGCACCGGAAACGATGGACATGGCCGTCGCTACGAAGACCACCTGGAAGAAGAAGTCAGAACGCAGAGAGTAATAAGGAGCGTCATCACCACCGGCAACCACCGACTCAACGCTGTTTTCAGTGCCCAGCAGTGTGCCGAACAGAGGCATAATGCCGCCTTCATTAGCGCCGGGATACATGATCTGGTAACCACAGAGCAGGTACATGGTGCAGGCAATGGCAAACAGGGCAATATTCTTGGTCAGAATTTCAACGGTGTTCTTTGAGCGCACCAGACCGGCTTCCAGCATGGCAAAGCCGGCGGCCATCCACATGACCAGTGCACCACACATCAGGAAATAAAAAGTGTCGAGTGCATACGACAGCTGAGTTATATCTTCCACGGGACCCCTCCCAGTAAAATTCACATCTTCTTATCTGTTTTATATCGCTATTACTGCTGAGCGATGTCATCAGTGGCTGCTGATGAGTAATGCCTTTGGCTGGCTATTAGATAGCGTCGACGCCAGTCTCTCCGGTACGGATTCGAATGGCCTGTTCCAGAGCCGTTACGAAAATCTTTCCGTCTCCGATTTTGCCGGTGTTGGCCGCATTGGAAACCGCTTCAATCACTTGATCCAGCAGATCATCGGAGATTGCCACTTCAATCTTTACCTTTGGCAGAAAGTCCACAACGTACTCTGCACCGCGATACAACTCGGTATGACCTTTCTGGCGACCAAAGCCCTTGACTTCAGTCACAGTAATACCCTGAACGCCGATATCAGAAAGCGCTTCCCGCACGTCATCAAGCTTGAATGGCTTGATAATGGCTGATACTAACTTCATGCATTATTCTCCTGGCTTTACTTAATATTCATCCGGGAGGGGTGACCTGGATGCGATACAGCTTCCAAAGTCTACGCATTTCCCTTTGTGTTACAACAGCCCGTTTTATTTCAAGCCCCAACCAAAGGAAAAATGAACCCTGCCAGTCTTGGTTTCAGGCGATCCCGCCTGGCACTGATTAAATGGTTAACCCTCTATAAGCAGCCTCTGTGCCAGTTTTTGCATATCCCCATAAATGGGCATGATTGAAGGTTTCAGGAACTCGAACGAGTACCACAACAGGCCTGCGCACTCATTTGATGCACTAAAACTTTATCCTTCCCCAGTAAAGCGCACCAAATTAGTGCAGGAATCAATGCGTCGGGTGACTATCAAAACTTGATGCCTCTTCAGAGAGCAGCTAAATCTATTACGCAGAATCAGGAGGCGCATATTCCATATGCATCATGCTTCCTAATTAATTTGAGGCTTCAATCGAAGCTCAGCTTTAGAGCTTCACTGGTACATTCGATTTAATTTTTATATGAGTTAAACCAACCGTCACACATAATAAATCCAGGCGGTTGTGATGTACTCTTTAGAACAAACAAAAATATTAAAAGAACTTTCGTTCTATATTACTTTCCTTACCAGAGCTGTTTCTGCGAAAGCTGCACCAGTGTTTTGCGAATTGCTCATTGGTAGCATGCTCTCCGGTGAGGGGTTCCTGACTCAGGCTCTGCTTGCCATCCAGTACGATAAAGTCTGGAGCAGCTATCATCATTGGGTTGCCTTCGGGTGCTGGCGTTGGCGAAATCTTGCTCATCAACTGACACTGTTAGTCAGTTCCAAAGCACCTGAAGAGGAACCGGTTCCCGTTATTCTCGATGACCTGATCCTTGAGCGTTGTTCAGAGAACGCGCCTGCCTGTCGCATCCACCGACAGCACAGCCAGAAAAAGAACCGGAG
>OODV01000162.1 GCA_900299555.1 uncultured Endozoicomonas sp. | reverse complement strand
CCGCCGCCATGCCCGCTAAAAAGAAAGTGCAGGAGTGTATCACCCAGGAAACCCACCCAATTACGGTGCCGGACACCACCCCCGTTACTGAAATAGGTCAGCTGCTCAACCGCGTTCTGGAGAACGGCGCCAATATCGAAACCCTCGAACGGGTCATGAAACTCTACGAACAGCGTCAGGCAAAGCTGGCAGAACAGCAGTTCAACCACGCCTTTGCCGCTTTTCAAAAAGAACTGCCTGCGGTCAAAAAGAGCAAGACCGCCAGCTTCACCACCAGTAAAGGCGGCACGATGTCCTATCGCTATGCCTCCATGGATGACGTAGTGCAGGCGGTTCAGCCGGTGCTGCACAAGGTCGGTCTTAGTTACTGGTTTGAACAGTCGCAGAAAGAGGTGCAGAAACATAAGGAAATAGAACGGCAACCCGGCGTCGTCGAAACACGACCGGTGACCGTTAGCATGATCACCATCACCTGCCACCTGGGGCATGTATCCGGTCACGCCATCCGCAATACCGTTTCCGGTCCCGTGGACGCCAGCGGCAACAAAAACCAGATCCAGCAAATGTCCTCTGCGGTCACCTATCTGAAGCGGATCGCACTGGTCGGCATCCTTGGCGTGGCCTGCACCGATGACGATGTGGACGGCCATGCACCGGACGTACCGACGGAAAAGCCATCGGTATACCCGGACGATGACTTCCAGCGCAACCTGCCGGACTGGACCGCCCGTATCGAGTCCGGCCGCAACACCGTGGAAGACATCATCATCAATGCCGAAAGCAGAGCCCCCCTTTCCCCTCGACAGGTCCAGCACATCCAAGCTATCCAGCCACGTTCCATCCAACCACACTCCACCCAGGAAGAAGGCCAATAAATGAAACTGATCAATGTCAAACAGGGCAGTCCTGAATGGCTGGCTTTGCGGCGGGCACACTTCACCGCCAGTGAAGCACCCGCCATGATGGGCGACAGCCCCTTCATCAGCCGTGACCAACTGATCTATCAGAAAGTCACCGGCTATACGCCAACGGTTACGCCCCAGCAGCAACACCGCTTTGATATGGGCCATGCGGCAGAAGCTGAGGCTCGCCCCATCATTGAAGCACAGGAGATGAAAACCCTCTTCCCGGTGACTGGCACCCGGACCGTGGAAGGTCTGCCCCTGCTGGCCAGCTTTGACGGCCTTGATCTGGACCGAAAACTGATCTTCGAACACAAACTCTGGAACCCAAAAGCCGTCGCCCAGATCGAAGGGGAAGGTATTGAACCCGGTTACTACTGGCAACTGGAGCAACAGCTGCTGGTCGCAAACCAGAAAGGGGCTCGGGTCATCTTTGTCTGCTCCGATGGCACCCGTGAAAACCTCCGCTGGGTCTATTACGACGCTCACGACGATCGACGTCATGCCCTGATCGAAGGCTGGCATCAATTCAAGGCCGATCTGGAGCAAGCGGAGAGACTGCACGACAAAGGGAAACTCCCCAATCCGTACGCTGAAGCCGTCGTTCGACACGATGACACCTTTCAGAAAGCAGAACAGAGCTACCACCTTGCCCTGCAGACACTGAATGCAGCCAAAGCCCTGGCAGAGAAGACCAAACAGGACCTGATCGACCTGACCGGTGGTGCCAAAACCAAAGGCAGCCAATTCCAGCTCTACCCCACCTACCGCAAAGGTAACGTGAAATGGCAGGACGCCTTCAAAGCCATGCTGCCGGAAGTCCCCATGAAAGACCTGGAGAAATACAAAGGCAAACCGGCGACGGTCTGGACGGTAAAACCCCTGAACTAAAGGAGAACCTTAATGAGCAGAGGCGTTAATAAAGTCATCCTGGTTGGGCATGTCGGGCAGGACCCCGTCGTGCGCTATACCCCCGGTGGCGAAGCGGTGACCAACATCAGTCTTGCTACCTCGGAGAAATGGAAGGACCGGAACGGACAGCCACAGGAAAGAACCGAGTGGCACCGCATCGTCACCTTCGGCAAGCTGGCAGATATTGCCCAGCAACTGGTGCGCAAGGGCAGCAAGCTCTACATCGAAGGCAAACTCCAGACCCGCAAGTGGCAGGACAATCACGGCCAGGACCGATACACCACGGAAGTCGTGGTCACCGGCTTCAACGGACAGATTCAGATCCTGGACAAGCTGAATGAGCAGCCTGCCCAGCAACAACAACAGCATCAGCCACCACAACACGCTGCTCACCACGGCAACCATCACCAACCACAGAACACCCGCTACCCAGCCAAAACGAACCCGCCGTCATCGCCACCCGCTGAGGGGTATGACGACTACGATGACTCGATTCCTTTCTAACCCAACGGAGAATGGCAGCCCATGGATGGATTAACGGCCGATGACCTGGCTCTGGCCCTGGAGATCAAACATAAACGCGCAGCGGGCATCAACACCCGCAAAGAGGAAGCGGAACTCTCGGAAAAAATCCGCATTGCAGACCGGATCGGCGATCGAATGGGAGGACTGCCACTGGATGCTGAAACCGTGATGATCGAAATGACCGCCCTGATCGTGGCCATTACCGTGGGTATCCACAGCCCTCTCGCGAGGGATCAATCCATGTTGGTCACCGGACTGATCCTGCAACGCCTGCAGGAAAATGACCCGTACCCTAACCATCATTCAACGGAACGCATTCACTGATAGACACCAGAGCAGTCACACAACGCTGAAGAGCAAGGAAGCGAGAGGACGTTGACTATGGACAGCACAGTGCTTACTAAAAACAGCACCACCCCCATCACCAGCCTGGATCAGGCTGAACTGAAAATCCGACGCGCCGGTATCATTCGCCTCAACCCTGAAGGCCAAGAACAGGTAGACGGTGAGGAGCTGCTGCAAACCATCTGTGGCTTTAACCTGGAATCCAAAACCGTGGCTCAGGCGATTAAACGACAGATCGCAAAGCACGAGTTTTGCGAAGGAAAGGACTTTACAACATCGATGTTGCAAAGTTCTGGAGGACGTCCCAGACGGGTTTATCACTTTTCGGTGAATGCCGCGAACCATGTTCTGCTGTCCGCCATGACCCAGGAAGGCAAACAGGCCAGGCAAGAGGCCATTGATGAAAAGCGGAAACAGCAACTCACGGATGCCCTCAATATACCTCAGTCATCCGAAAAGCCAGCGCTGGATCAACAAGAGACCGACACACCGCAGGTGTTGCTCGAAATCAACATGGCCACCTCCCTGAAAGCCATCGCCTTTGCCGAAGCACTGGGATTTACCGGCAACCAGAAACTGCTCTCCGCTGACCGGCTGCTGAAAAGCCAGATCGGTTTCTCCCCGCTGGAAGCCATGGGTCAGAGACAACTGATCGCACCCGTTCAGAAAATGACATTTACCCCAACCCAGCTCGAGCAGATGGTGACACCACCCCAGGACGCCCGTGAGGTAAACCGACGGCTGGAAGCAGCAAGACTGCAAACCAGGATCGACCGGCAGTGGATACCGACCGACCTTGGAACGCCGTTCTGTGAAATCCTCGACACCGGGAAGTCCCACCACAGCGGTACTCCGGTAAAGCAGGTTAAGTGGTATCAGACCGTGCTGGATCGTTTAGTTCCCAGGACCGATGCCGGCCCCGAAACGGTGCCAATGGATCGGAATAGCCACGATGCTGACCCACCACTGTATGGGTCAGACGAAGACTGCGAGCCCGTGCCAAGAAAACCAAAGCGCAAACGGAACCGCTACGAGTTGGACGATTACTTCTCACTGGTGGAACTGGGGGAATTTATTGGCAGAAGCCGTCAGCATGTGGTCGAGGTGCTGGAGAAACACCGTATCATCAAATGGACCGGACAGGGGAAAAAAGGGAAATACCTGCTCACCGATAGGGGCTGGCAGTACGGCCTGATGTACGACCCCACCGAAACCCTATTTCATAACCGACAGAGCAAGCGACTAACCACCAGTAACGCACAGCCGGTACTGGGTTATGACATCCTGAAATTTTTCCATTAAAACCGGGGAAAGTTCAGGAAGCAGAAGAACACGCTTCATGGCAGTTGAAGCATCTTACGGGATAACAGAACCCTGTTACCCGATCGCCAGGAAAGGAGACCATGGCATGGACGTGAAATCACCCATCGAATGCATCAATTACTCAACCCGCGAAGCCGCGTTGTACATCGGAGTCTGTAAAAGTGCTCTGGATAAATCAAGAGTATCGGGCGTGCTGTTTGGCCAGACCCCGCCCCCATTTCTCAAACTGGGACGTTCCATCCGCTACCGGGTCGAAGACCTGAAAGCGTGGCTGGACCAGCAGCAATCCTATGAAACCCTGGCACAGGCTGAGTCGGATAAAAATTTCGGCGACTATCCGAACTGATTCCGAACCTGACCAAACGCACAAAAGGCCTCCCGAGGGAAGCCTTTGTTTTTTCTACACTTTAAATTGGG
>OODV01000051.1 GCA_900299555.1 uncultured Endozoicomonas sp. | reverse complement strand
GTTGACAGGTTTTGCAGCCCGTACACTTGGCCGTGTCGACATAAAATCCAAGTTGAGTCATCGAACTTTATTCCTATCCTGTTATGCCTTGGCAATTTCAACCAGATTTGTGTGCATCGGGTTACCCTTGGACAGCGGCGTGTTGCGCTGAGTCGTCAGCACGTTGAATGAGCCACCACGGTCAACCCCGTCTTTACCCGGTGTGTACCAGGCACCTTCCGCCAGAGCGGCAACACCTGGCATAATACGAGGGCTGACTTTAGCCGGGACTCGGGTCTCACCACGGTCATTCCAGACTTTCAGCATGTCACCATCTTTGATTCCGCGGGCTTCTGCATCGGCAGGGTTCATCCATACAGCATCAGTCACCGCTTCGCGCAGGAAAGCTACGTTATGGTATGTGGAATGCACACGGCCCTTAGTGTGATAACCAATCAGCTGCAGCGGGTACTTCTCAGTCAGCGGATCCAAATGGCTTTCCCAGGTCGTGACATACTGCGGCAGCGGTGTCACCACATCACCTTCTGGAAGTTCCCATTCTGCGGCGATGGTCGCCAGTTGTTCGGAGTAGATCTCGATTTTTCCAGATGGCGTACCAAGAGGATTCTTCACAGGGTCCTTGCGGAAACCTTCCAGAGCAATGCGAATATTCTTCGGTGCCAGCTGCTTGTATGGGCCATCGCGACGCAGATCTTCCAGCGTTGGAACCTGAGGCTGCTCTTCACGCATCTGCTCATAGAGCTCCGCTACCCACTGCTCATGGGTTTTGCCTTCTGTGTACTGCTCTTCCAGACCAAAGCGTTTGGCAATACCTGAACAGATGTCGTATGCACTGCGGCACTCATACATCGGAGCAATCGCTGGTACCAGAGGAATCACTGCACCCAGACTTCCTGATGCATAACCGTTGCTTGCCACTTCATAATTTTCGATGGTGGTGATGTCCGGCAGCAGAATGTCAGCAAACCGTGCGGTCGGCGTCATATGATTTTCGAACACCAGAATGAACTCGCACAGACTCTCATCCGACAGGATCTCTTTTGTCCGGTTGATATCAGAGTGCTGGTTAACCGTGATATTGCCCGCATATTGCCAGATAAACTTGATCGGGTTCTTCAGTGAAGTTCCGCCCTGCAGGCCATCCGTCTTATCAGTCATTTCAGCGTGCCGCCAAATCGCATCACTCCATTTGAAGAATGGAATCGTCGTCTTGATCGGGTTGGTACCAACCGGCAGAGTTTTCACAGGGAAGCCGAAGTTCCCAGGCATTTCACCCGTATTGGTACCAGCAAGGCCGATATTACCGGTCAGAATTGGCAGCATACAGATGGCTCGGCTTGCCTGCTCACCATTGGCCTGGCGTTGAATACCCGTTCCCTGAATGATGTAAGCCGGCTTGGCATTACCAATTTCACGAGCCAGCTGAATGATTTTCTTCGCTGGAATGCCGGTGATTTTTGCAGCCCACTCTGGGGTTTTCTCAACACCATCAGCACCCTGACCCAGAATGTGCGCTTTGTAGTGACCATTCTTCGGCGCACTGGCTGGCAGTGTTTTTTCATCATAACCAACGCAGAATTTCTCGAGGAACGCTTCATCCACCATCTTCTCGTTGATCAGTACCCACGCCATCGCTTCTACCAGGGCGGCATCAGTTCCCGGGCGGATTGGAACCCACTCGGATTCTTTGCCCAGCATGGTGTCGGTATAACGAGGGTCAATGATGATGGTGCGAACATTCTTGCTGTTCACAGAGTTAATGTGCTCGTAGATTTCACCACCACCACTCATGCGGGTTTCTGCAGGGTTGTAACCAAACATGACCAGCAGTTCTGCGTTAGCAATTTCGCTGGTGAAACTACCGAATGCTGCTGGACGTCCACCGCCGTAAGTAAATGGCAGAGCAAATTGAATCTGTCCCCAGCTGTAGTTACCGTAGTAAGGCAAAAAGCCACCCAGCATATTCAGCAGGCGCTTGGAGGCAAAAGGACCATCAGTTTTATAGCCCTGAGTACCGGAACCATACTGGTAATAGATCGCATCGTTACCGTAAGTATCGATGGTGTACTTCAACTGTTTAGCTATGGTATCCAGCGCCTCATCCCAACTGATGCGCTCAAAGCGGCCTTCACCACGCTTGCCAACTCGCTTCATTGGGTATTTCAGACGATCAGGATTGTATACCCGCTGTTTGATGGAGCGGCCACGAAGACAGGCACGGATCTGATGATCACCGTATACGTCATCGCCTCGGTTATCAGACTCAACATGGGTGATAACGCCATCTTTGGTATGAACCTGAACAGGACAGCGGCTGCCACAGTTCACAATACAGGCAGACCAGGTCACCTTCTCTTCAGTGCTTTTTTTCTGCGTTGAATCAGATGCCATGGCTTTCAGAGGAAGTGCATTGCCAGCGACAACAGCGGCACTGCCCGCAGCAGTACCCCACTTCATAAAGGTTCTTCGCTTGATGACAGACGACAGCGCACTATCGAGAAGTTTCTTCATTTATTTTACCGTTATCACTAAAACCGGGAACCAGCACATAACCAAGTAGTGTTGACATGCACCCTTACAAAATGCATCTCTGTTTAAATAATGAACTGGTGAAATGGCGCTGATGATACGAGCTGGCCAATCAATAACCGATTGACGCAGATCAATTTTTTGCAGGGTTTGAGGCAATTACTAAAACGAACGGGAATTTTACTGTTGATTAGCAGTGTATTCAGTCAAGCTTCGTTGTGCACTCCGCACAAGTCAGGATGGTCTTAGAGGCTGTTCATACAATAAAGCCATTGGTGAATGTATTTAAATACCGATTCCACTTTCTAAATATAAACTGCAATATCATTTTAAACAGCTGGATCCTGGCTGGAACTCCTCGCAACACCGGAGGGTGCAAGTAGCACTGCTATTACCCGTCATTCCTCCTTGACCAGCTACCAAAATGACTTACTCGGTATCATCTCCAGAAAGTGGAATTGGTATAACTTAGGTTCAGCAGTAGGATGCAATATTGGGTTTTGTCCTAAGTCCGTTCTGACTCAAACAAGAGGGCGCCTGATTATTGCATCAGGCGGTACAATCACAATGATTAATCCACTTGCGCTCTACCTGCAATTATATCTGCTTCATACTGGCGAAACCTCTCCCGTTGCTGCTCAGGTGTGATAAATTCTGTTTTTGCGAATTATTCATAACCTCTAGTATTTTTTGAACGGATTCCGTACTCATCAAGCTGTTTTTTAGCCTTTTTGCAGCTGATGAATAAAGACCCATCAACGATTTTGGCTCAGTGGGTAAATCCGCACCGCCTATGGAATTTTCGTCTTGAATCGGTATATCCTGATTGATCGAAGATGCTTTGGTCTCTTGGGCTTCGTCAGATGCACCTTTTGCCTTTTCTGTCGATGATTGCTCTTTGAGACTCATGTGTATTACGGCATGAAGGGTATGTTTTAGTAATTCTATTTTACGCACGGCGCTTGCCCTTCGTTTTGCATTCGCAGCGCCTTTTTCCGGACCGTAGGTAATAGCCGCCGTATCTAAAACATTGGCTATCATATCATAAGTGGTTCGTCCGAAATCCCAAAGAATCGCGGGAATGATGCCAAGGGTATTCCGTGCCGCGGCGTAGCCAAGATGCTCCATATCATAACGATTGAAATCGGCAGACATGAGTTTCGTTTGAACCATTGACCAGATAGATGAAGTGATGGGAATCAGCTTATAACCCAGGAGTACATTTAGAGGCAAGAACCAATCTTCCGTTCCGGGTATTGCATAATTCCAAAAACTCAAATTGGGGACAGTACCATCTGCTCTATTCTGCTCAATCAGTTCAGAAGCATGGGCAACCGAAGAAACAATATCAGCAACGGCCAAGGATGCAGCTATACCGCTCGTAAGAAACAGAGCGCAGTTGGCTTTGAACCTTGTTTTACTATAATCACTGGGTTTGTTTCGATCGAAGTTCAACATGTCTTTTTCTAAATCTGTCAGCTCCTGATTGCTATATTCTTTTAATTTGGCCACTTTAATCAAATTCTGCTCATTTTGAACTATTGTATCATGTTTCATGCCTTCCGATTCGAAGACCAGTGATGGTATGAATGTGCGGTTTGCAATAGAGTAACCAAAATTCAATTCGGGAACATTGGGCAATGCTGGTTTAAACTCAAAGGCAACGTTAAGTATTACTCGAATTAAGCTTGCACCAATACCAATATTGCTCACTGAGCGGTCGGCAGTCGAAGTTGCCAGATTAACCAAGTTTTCTCCACTCAATGCTTCCTCGCCGTTGCCTTTGTCCACTGTTCCTAGTAAACCCTGATATTCATTTTTGAGCTGTTCAAATATGCTATGGGTTAATTCTGTTGACGGTCCCTTGATGTCATTGCTTTTGACGCGTTCCTTCGCATTTTCTAAGGTGCCAACAATGTAAAGCATGGAAGCAAAACAGGAAGCAAAAAGATTTCCAGGTTTCATACGAACATCGTCAACTTGATCGACGGTAAAAAGATTTTCGAGTTTTTTTAACGTATCTTCGTCGCTTATTAAGCTACCTAGATCGGTCGGGGTTATTGTACCATTGTTTGCTGAGCTTTCTGTTGTTCCATTCCCTACCATGATGGGAGCAAGTATACGTCCAAGCGCTTCCATTTTCGCTGTTGTTGCTCCACCTCTTTCAATGAACACCGCCGCAAATATTCCCAAGTATATCCAGGGACCATATTTATCTGCGACCTCGGTTAATTCCGAGATCAACTTCTTAATAGAACTCAAGCATGTTGTTGGGGATGTCATATTTATTATATTTTCAATTGATTTCTCGAGTTCTACTGAATTTGCTTCCAGACTGACTGCCGACATTTCGAGGTAAAAGTCGTTCATTTGCTGAATGTCTTTACTCAAACTTTTTGCTAAATTATCGAGCGTTTCTTCATTATTCAATCCGCCTTTAGTCCTCATGACATCCTGAACTTGAATGTGATACTTTAGCATGATCGTATCTGGGGTAGGGGTATAGCTTGCGGTGGTATACGCTTTGGGACAATCTGATTGATTCAAGGGTATATCTTGTTGACACAGATCATTCAAAGCATTCTTTGCATGTTGGTGGAGCAATTCCTTATTCTTTTGTTCACTCAGCCCATTGAATATATCTTCAACCATTGGCGAGAGAAGTTTATTTTGCAAATTAGTATCATACAATTGCGCTCTTCCAAACGTTAATCTATTCACACCCTCATTATACTGTCCGATATCTATATTTTTTAGTGCTGTCAACTTTTCTGGATCCGCATCGGCCAGTTCCCTGATACGCGAATCAATCGCATTATGAATAGCAGCCTCAGTTTTATCGGAAGGTTGTCTCCAATAGTTGATAAAACTAAAAAGAGGAGTAGTTACATCAAATCGTGTGACCACTGACTTAGCAAGAGACCAGGCACCACTCAGATAAATATCGAATCTCGATCGATTCGAACGGGTAAAATCCAATTCAGCGAGCGGAAGATGAAAGTTGGTTATTTGACGTTCAACGTCTTCTTTGCTGACACGATGATTTGAGAAATTTCCATGGGCTTCATCTTCTACATTGACTTTAACAAAACTTTTATTACTTTCTATTCGAGCAGCACTACTACCAATTAAACATGGACTGTCGGGCATAGCCTAATACCTAATCACGTTATTTCTTAAGTAAAGCCATTACGCTTTACGACAGCTCCTTTTCAATCCTTATTTATCTGACCTGACTGATCATCACATGAGGTTATTTTTTATATAATTGAAAGTAGCATAACTATACTATTAGTAGTTATTTTTAATTTTTAAAAAAGTCAATGTTAAATTATATAACGAAGTCTTCTATTATTTTTATATCTTGTTTTGAAATATAATAATTACTTAATTTATTATTTGTTATTTATATTCAAATAATAAATAATATTTTTATATATTTATTATGTGAATTTTTTTAAATATAATTTATTATTACATTGACTTTTATTTTCTAATTTATTTTTTTCGAAGAGGCATTCAGTTGCACTGGTGCTTTTTCTATTCGTCTTTATAGAACGAGGCCTGACGTTTAAATACGCCATTAAGTAAGGAGGTATGATCAGGCGGAAAAGGCTGAAAAATAAGTAATTCGATTCATTGACCAAAGGTTGAATGGATAAAACGCTGGATTTGGCCTTTTTTATGCTTCTTTTCATTGAATAAAAACCAAGCTTTCTAATCAAGTGAGCTTGGTTTCTATTCAAGAGAGCAAGGCGTTTGGTGTCGATTACATGCCGCTGGCAAACATATGCAAATCGTAAAAGAAGACTCGACCACACAGTTCCGCCGTCAGCACCAGAACCGTACTCACGGCGGCCAGACCAACTGCTGAGTTATTGCCACGTGTCGCAGCAATCACCCAGATACCCAGACCGGCAAACAGCAGGCCAAGGCGGGCCAGCATCAGACTACCGTGGTAGTCAAATAGGCCCAGCGGGTTAGCAGGCAGGTCAACCTGACCCAGCCAGAACAGGTACAGCGGGTAACCCACCAGAACCAGGCCCAGGGTGATAAAGCCCAGGGTGGCCAGTGCTCGGTCCGTGTTTTTCTGGAACGTACCCAGAGAAGCGGACTGGCTTCTCAGCATCAGTGCTGCTGCAGGGAAACCCACCACAAAAGCGGTCATCACAAACTGGAAGATGGTCCAGCCACTGTTCCAGGCC
>OODV01000496.1 GCA_900299555.1 uncultured Endozoicomonas sp. | reverse complement strand
TTGTTCAAATTATTGGACAAGTATAAATAGAGTTTCCCAGTATGGCCAAATTTCCTGCACTGCCTGCAACGGTAGACCGCTACGTGCGCGAGTTTCTGAACCGGTTGGCAGGCCGTTCCGGCAATGCCGGGGACAGGGCGGTGCTGCACAGCGAGCTGGCGGAACTGGGACTGGCAAAGGAGAAAGGTCAGCGATTGAGCTTACCTGCCTCTGCCGTGGGTTCCATTACCGATACCCTGGAGCCGGTACTACCAGATACAACGGTAACTGGTGATGGTGGAAATGGCGGTGGTGTTACCGCACCGGACGTCCCAACTCCGGCTGCTGGCCTGTCCTCCAATGGCATCTTTGGTGCTGTGATCCTGCAATGGGATGCCCCGGCCTATAACGGCCATAACAATACAGAGGTGTGGCGGGCTCAGGTAGATGACCGTGCGCAGGCGTCACTGGTCCACGAAGCCGGAGGCAGTCGCTATACCGATGTCACTGGCAACACCACGCTGCACTATTACTGGGTGCGTCACGTCAACAGTGCCGGACAGGTGGGGGGCTTTAATGCACTGGCCGGAACGGCGGGTCAGGGAACGGCCATTATCAGTCTGGCCGACCTGATGCTGGAAAGCCCGGAGCTGTCGGAGCAACCGTTTTCGGTGCGCAATATCGGCACGGAAGGGTCACCGGACTATGTGCTGGTTTTTAACGGCTATCTGGCCGTCAACGGGCCGGTGAATATCAGTCAGCTTCAGTCCGGTGAACTGCAAAACGGTACGGCGCTGACGGTGGGGCAGGGTTCCATCGAGCTGAGTACCGGCAGCGATGGATTTGGTCAGATGGTGATAACCGGCAGCGGCGGCATCGCCAGCAACGATTACCTGGTGTTGAAAGAGGGGCGGATTGAGTCCTATATCTACACCGCCAGCTCTGGCCATGTTCGTTATAAAGAGGTGCGCCGCACAGAAAGCGGCATCGGCAGGCATAACCAGAGTGTGGTGATTCCCGCCTATTTCAAAAGCCAGCCCA
>OODV01000003.1 GCA_900299555.1 uncultured Endozoicomonas sp. | reverse complement strand
TTATTATTGATTGGTCGTTTAATGAAGATTCTTGCTGAGACACTCTCAAGTATATGATCGAAAGATCATTGCTAATGTGTATGGCGATGGATTCATATCAATATGAATTCATTTGATCGTTAAGGTAGTTATGCGATTCATAACAACCCTGGTCATCTAATTTATTAGATTGCTTTGGGTTATATGGTCAAGTGACTAAGCGTACACGGTGGATGCCTTGGCAGTCAGAGGCGATGAAGGACGTGGTAATCTGCGATAAGCGTTGGGGAGCTGATAAACAAGCTTTGATCCAGCGATTTCCGAATGGGGAAACCCACCAACATAAGTTGGTATTCCTTACCTGAATACATAGGGTTTGGAAGGCGAACCCGGGGAACTGAAACATCTAAGTACCCGGAGGAAAAGAAATCAATTGAGATTCCCCCAGTAGCGGCGAGCGAACGGGGACCAGCCCTTAAGCAATTTATGAGTTAGTGGAACACTCTGGAAAGTGTGGCCATAGTGGGTGATAGCCCCGTACACGAAAGCTCATTTATTGTGAAATCGAGTAGGACGGGACACGTGAAATCCTGTCTGAACATGGGGGGACCATCCTCCAAGGCTAAATACTCCTGACTGACCGATAGTGAACCAGTACCGTGAGGGAAAGGCGAAAAGAACCCCGTTGAGGGGAGTGAAATAGAACCTGAATCCGTGTACGTACAAGCAGTGGGAGCAGACTTGTTCTGTGACTGCGTACCTTTTGTATAATGGGTCAGCGACTTAATTTCAGTAGCAAGGTTAACCGTATAGGGGAGCCGTAGGGAAACCGAGTCTTAATAGGGCGTTTAGTTGCTGGGATTAGACCCGAAACCGGGCGATCTATCCATGGGCAGGTTGAAGATTGAGTAACATCAATTGGAGGACCGAACCGACTATCGTTGAAAAGCTAGCGGATGACCTGTGGATAGGAGTGAAAGGCTAATCAAGCCCGGAGATAGCTGGTTCTCCTCGAAAGCTATTTAGGTAGCGCCTCGTGTATCACCATTGGGGGTAGAGCACTGTTTGGGCTAGGGGGTCATCCCGACTTACCAACCCCATGCAAACTCCGAATACCAATGAGTGCAATCACGGGAGACACACGGCGGGTGCTAACGTCCGTCGTGGAAAGGGAAACAACCCAGACCGTCAGCTAAGGTCCCAAAGTAACAGTTAAGTGGGAAACGATGTGAGAAGGCCCAGACAGCCAGGAGGTTGGCTTAGAAGCAGCCACCCTTTAAAGAAAGCGTAATAGCTCACTGGTCGAGTCGGCTCGCGCGGAAGATTTAACGGGGCTCAAACTGTTCACCGAAGCTACGGGTACGTAATTTATTACGTGCGGTAGAGGAGCGTTCTGTAAGCCGTTGAAGGTGTATCGGGAGGTATGCTGGAGGTATCAGAAGTGCGAATGCTGACATGAGTAACGACAAGGGGAGTGAGAAGCTCCCCCGCCGGAAGACCAAGGGTTCCTGCGCAACGTTAATCGGCGCAGGGTGAGTCGGCCCCTAAGGTGAGGTCGAAAGACGTAATCGATGGGAAACAGGTCAATATTCCTGTACCCCTTTTGACTGCGATGGAGTGACGGAGAAGGCTAGGTCAGCGCAGCGTTGGTTGTCTGCGTTTAAGATCGTAGGCTGGGGATCCAGGCAAATCCGGATCCTCAAGGCCGAGAATTGATGACGAGGTTCTAAGGAACTGAAGTGATTGATGCCATGCTTCCAGGAAAAACTTCTAAGCTTCAGGTCAGAAGGGACCGTACCCCAAACCGACACAGGTGGTCAGGTAGAGAATACCAAGGCGCTTGAGAGAACTCGGGTGAAGGAACTAGGCAAAATGGCACCGTAACTTCGGGAGAAGGTGCGCCGGCTTTGGTGATCGGACTTGCTCCGTAAGCTGAGGCTGGTCGAAGATACCAGGTGGCTGCGACTGTTTATTAAAAACACAGCACTGTGCAAACACGAAAGTGGACGTATACGGTGTGACGCCTGCCCGGTGCCGGAAGGTTAATTGATGGGGTTATCTTCGGAGAAGCTCTTGATCGAAGCCCCGGTAAACGGCGGCCGTAACTATAACGGTCCTAAGGTAGCGAAATTCCTTGTCGGGTAAGTTCCGACCTGCACGAATGGCGTAACGATGGCCACGCTGTCTCCACCCGAGACTCAGTGAAATTGAAATCGCTGTTAAGATGCAGCGTATCCGCGGCTAGACGGAAAGACCCCGTGAACCTTTACTACAGCTTCACAGTGGATCTTGATGTTGCTTGTGTAGGATAGGTGGGAGGCTTTGAAGCGTGAACGCCAGTTTGCGTGGAGCCATCCTTGAAATACCACCCTGGCAATATTGAGGTTCTAACCCAGGTCCTGAAACGGGATCGGGGACATTGTGTGGTGGGTAGTTTGACTGGGGCGGTCTCCTCCCAAAGAGTAACGGAGGAGCACGAAGGTTGGCTAAGTACGGTCGGACATCGTACGGTTAGTGTAATGGCACAAGCCAGCTTGACTGCGAGAGGTACATCTCGAGCAGGTACGAAAGTAGGTCATAGTGATCCGGTGGTTCTGAATGGAAGGGCCATCGCTCAACGGATAAAAGGTACTCCGGGGATAACAGGCTGATACCGCCCAAGAGTTCACATCGACGGCGGTGTTTGGCACCTCGATGTCGGCTCATCACATCCTGGGGCTGAAGCCGGTCCCAAGGGTATGGCTGTTCGCCATTTAAAGTGGTACGCGAGCTGGGTTTAGAACGTCGTGAGACAGTTCGGTCCCTATCTGCCGTGGACGTTGGAAGTTTGAGAAGAGCTGCTCCTAGTACGAGAGGACCGGAGTGGACGGACCACTGGTGTTCGGGTTGTGTCGCCAGACGCATTGCCCGGTAGCTATGTTCGGACGGGATAACCGCTGAAAGCATCTAAGCGGGAAGCCCCCTTCAAGATGAGACTTCCCTGGGTACTAGATACCCCTGAAGAGCCGTTAAAGACTATGACGTTGATAGGTTGGGTGTGTAAGTGCTGTGAGGCATTGAGCTAACCAATACTAATGACTCGTGCGGCTTGACCATATAACGCCAAAGCGATTTAGCGTGTAGAGATACACAGCCATACGCAAGAGTGTGAAGCAAGAAACAGCTTAAGACAGGATTCCGGAGCTGAGAGCCGATAGGCTTTGAGTTCAACCAGTTAAGCCTGGCGACCATAGAAGGTTAGAACCACCTGATCCCATCCCGAACTCAGCAGTGAAATGACCGATCGCCGATGGTAGTGTGGGGCATCCCCATGTGAGAGTAGGTCATCGCCAGGCA
>OODV01000257.1 GCA_900299555.1 uncultured Endozoicomonas sp. | reverse complement strand
GTGTGAGCCCTTTGAGTTTGCCACTCCAGGGAGGAGGGATCAGGCGGAACTTCCCATCATCCCGCTCGATCCTTGGTACGCGTGCATGAAGATAACATTCATGTTGAAAGAAGTTCATATGCCGCCATTCTTTCTGAAAGGTATCGTATGCTGGGTACTCCTTGCCAGAAGGATCATCCTCACTGTTATCTTTGAAGGTTGCCCCTCGCTGAAAGTTAAGAAAAATATCCAATCTGGATTGTTCAGTATTGAACTCAATTGACTCAATGTACCAGGGATAACTGATTCCAAGGGCATTCTGAAACAATTCTTCCATGAGTGTCTTCAGGCCTGTGATGTCATGCAGAGTATTGGATTAAGAATACAGCGTTACCCACTCACTTTTCAAAAGAGCCTGAAGATTCTTCTGCTTTCGGCTTATGATGCCCTGAGTCACCAGTATTGGCGTAAAGGGCTGGTGGGGGCCTTTCCAGAATATGATTGGACAGTACTGACATTACCTCCCCGTTATTTTAGCTGGCGCTTGCGGGGAAACAGTCTCACCTGGGCATACTCAAAAAGAGAAGTTCTCAGTGCTGGTTATGATTTACTGATATGCACTTCTATGACGGATCTGTCGGCGCTGAAAGGGATGGTGCCCGCTTTGGCCGCTGTTCCAGTTCTCTGTTATTTTCATGAGAACCAGTTTGCCTATCCAGCTTCAGAGCAACAAAATGCCAGCGTCGAACCATTAATGCTTAACCTTTATACTGCATTGGCTGCGGATAAAGTGCTTTTTAATTCAGTCTATAATCGGCAGACGTTTCTTGCAGGGGTGTGGCGATTATTGAAAAAATTACCGGATTTTGTGCCTGGTAATATTCTCGATCTGTTACAGAAGAAGTCGGCCGTTTTACCTGTTCCCCTGCCGAACGATGTTTATATAGGGAAGGTGCATGAAACCAGTGACGTATTGCAGATCGTATTTAATCATCGGTGGGAATACGATAAGGCTCCGGAAAGAATGCTCCGGGCTCTGAAGATTCTTAAAAGTCGCAAGGTGCCTTTCAGGGTGCATGTGGTTGGACAGGGCTTTCGTCAGATTCCGCCTGCTTTTTCAGAAATGCGTTCTGAGTTGTCAGAGCAGATTGGTTACTGGGGTTTTATTGAGAGTGTGGATGAGTATCGATCGCTGCTTCAAAAAAGTGATGCTGTTCTCTCTACGGCTATTCATGACTTTCAGGGCATTGCCGTATTGGAGGCGGTGGCGGCAGGTTGTGTGCCTGTAGTTCCAGAGCGCCTTGCCTATCCTGAACTGTTTGCCAAACGCTTCCGTTACCCGTCCTTTGAGAAAGATGCAGAAAAAGAGGCGGAAATAGTTGCTGGCCGTTTGGAAAAAATGGCTAGAGCAAAAGCAGGGGGAGAGCTACTGGTGGCTCCTGATATCAAAGCTCTGGGGTGGAGGGCTTTGCGACCTTACTATCAGCAGTGGATCAGTGATACGGCAAAAGTCAGATTAAAATCGTCAGCTGCCGTCAGTTCGGCAGCTGAACATTCACCTCCAGGATGGAGCAGCCATCCTGAGAGTCAAGTTTGATGTCAATGCATTCCTGCTGGATCTCTATGTACTTTTGAATAACCTGAAGAATGTCCCGCTCCATGGCTGGCAAAAAATCACGCCCACTTCGACTGTTCCGTTCATGGGCTACTATGATCTGCAGCCTTTCCTTGGCAATCGCGGCGCTGTTGTCTTCTTTGCGTGACGAGCGGAATAGCTGCATAAGATTCATCCTATTCCTCCAAACATGCGCTGTAAGAACCCTTTCTTGGCGGGTTCAAGGAAACGGTGTGGTATGTCTTCACCAAGGAAGCGGGCAACCACATCGTTGTATGCCTGACCGGCATCACTTTCGGTATTACATACTACCGGCACCCCCTGATTGGACGCTTTCAATACAGAGGTAGATTCGGGAATGACACCAATCAGTGGTATCGCCAGAATTTCTTCGACATCCTGAATATTAAGCATTTCTCCGCGTGTCACCCGATCAGGATTGTAGCGGGTTACCAGCAAATGCTCCTTAACAGGCTCAAGATTTTCTACCGCACGACGGGACTTACTCTGCAAAATACCCAGGATACGGTCAGAGTCACGAACGGATGAAACCTCAGGATTCGTGGTAATAATAGCCTCATCGGCAAAGTAGAGTGCCATCAGGGCGCCGTGTTCGATACCTGCCGGAGAATCACAGATGATATACTCAAAGTCTTTAGCCAGCTGGTTCAGGACTTTTTCAACACCTTCGTGAGTGAGTGCCTCTTTGTCCCGGGTTTGGGAGGCCGGTAAAATGGATAGATTTTCTGTGCGTTTGTCTCTGATCAGGGCCTGATGCAATTCGGCCTCACCATTGATTACATTGACGAAGTCATATACGACACGTCGCTCACAGCCCATCAGGAGGTCCAGGTTTCTAAGGCCTACATCAAAGTCAATGACAACTGTCCTGTGACCTTTAAGAGCCAATCCTGTTGCAATGGAAGAACTGGTGGTGGTTTTTCCGACGCCACCTTTTCCAGAAGTCACAACAATAATACGAGCCAAGGTGAAATCCTGTCATAAATCAAGAACTGAACTGTTGTCCAGTATTTCTCAAAGTTTCTTTATGTGCAAGCTTTGCTCCTCAAGGGATACAATTACACTGCTACCCCAGAGAGGATCACTGTTATGAGATGCTGAGGGCATCTTATACTGACCATTTATGGAAATAAGCTCGGCTTCAAACTGCAGGCAGAAGATACGGGCATCGCTATTGCCATTGATACCTGCCAGAGCTCGACCGCGCAATGGACCATAGACGTGTATATTACCGCCTGCCAGAAGCTCTGCGCCGGAACTGACCGGGCTGGTAATGACCAGGTCACCTTCTGCATAGACCTGCTGACCAGAGCGGATTGGATGCTCTATAAGAGTGGTCTTCTGTATCACCGGTGGTGTTTGCGTCTGATTAGCAGCTTCTGCTGCAGGGCTGGTGGTGGTGCGTGACTTCTGCATGATGACAACATTGGTTTCAACATTATCAGCAGAATCTTCATCCTCTTCCCGGTCTCGCTGCCTTGGGGATGGAAGCCAGGGTATGCCTGCCATCATGGCATCCTGTTTATGGCTTTCCTGACCGCCACGAACAGCGATCAGAATCAGCCCAAACTGCTGAAGACTGTGACGCAGCTGATAAAGGTCAATCGGCGGTTGTTCAGGACTGAGTTGGTCAAAAGCAATGATAACGGGGGTCTGTTGAAAAAAATTCGGAGCCTTACGTGTCATGTTCTCCAGCTGATTGGTAATATCCGCTGGATTCGTAGAATGCAATTCAAGAGTAGTCAGTGTATAAATACCACCTGTCATCTTGAAAGCTGCAGCGGCAGTACCGGTTTGCAGTTGAAGGGTCATAACGTACAACTCTGGTTTTGTGTAACGAGAATCAGCAGATTAAATGGTCAGCTTTTTATGCATCAGATTGTAGCGTAGAGAACTCAACGATCAGATACAAGTATTGAATTAATCTATATGTCGCAAAACCCGGAAATAAAGGCAAGGGCCGATGCTCGTGAAGATGATGTTTTTCACCGGGCCTATCTGTACCCGAAATACTGGCTTACCTGGTTGGGTATCGGGTTAACGTTTATTCCTTCACTCCTTCCGTATAGCTGGATATTGCAGCTGGGCCGATGGCTTGGGCGCATTAGCTACCGCGTTGCTGGTGATAGGGTTCATGTGGCCAGAGTTAATCTGGAGAAATGCTTTCCTAAATTGACTCAACAGGAACGTGAGGCGCTGTTAAAGAAGAATTTTGAATCAGTGGGTATTGGTATTATGGAAGTCACCATTGCCTGGTGGTGGTCCACTGACAGGCTTGAGAAGGTCGTTTCCTATAAAGGACTGGAAAACCTTGAGTCCGATGATGGAACGATCTTGATGGTAATGCATTTCACTACCATTGAACTGGCAGGACGACTGATAACCCAGCGGCACAGTGTCGATGCGACCTACCGGGAGCATGGCAATCCGGTATTTGAATACGTTCAACGTAGCTTAAGGCATCGCTTTGACCCGGGCAGCCAGTTGCTGAGAAGACGTGATGTGCGTGGAATGCTGCGCTCGTTAAAGTCGGGTAGAACTGTCTGGTACTCTCCTGATCAGGATTACGGCGTCAAAAATGGCCTGTTTGTACCATTTTTTGGTATTTCGGCAGCGACTATTACCAGTACTTCGCGTCTCGCCAAAGCGGGAAGGGCTAAAGTGATACCCATGACTGTGACTCGTCTGCCCAATGCCAAAGGGTATGAGGTTCGCTTACATCCTGCGCTTGAGGGTATTCCTTCTGGTGATGACTATGAGGATGCACTTCATGTGAATCAGTTTGTGGAGCAACGAATACGAGAGCATCCCGAACAGTATATGTGGCTTCATCGACGGTTTAAAAATCGTCCAGAGGGTGAGGCTGACTTTTATAAATGATATTCTTTCTCTGGATGCTCACCTGATGAATGTCCAGAGGGTTGATTGGCAGAATTTTTGCCTGCTCATGTCAGTAGATTGTAAAATTATCAGGTGGATTGTACTTATCCTGTTGCTCGCCATTTCCCTTATTTAGATCACTCTTTGGTTGATATTTCTAATGGTTTTATAGGTTTTTTTACTTATTATCTTTTCGGTAATTCCGGTATATAAATATCCTGTTGGAGTGGCATATCGGGCATGATGTTCACCATGAGCATGAAGCCAAAGAATTAATATCCTTTTTGCACACACCGGAAACTATTTGTTATTGACGGCCGCAATGGCTGTTCATTTCTTGAAGACCAAAGACGATGGAAGAGCATTTTAAGCTTATTGATAAGCCGACCTTTTTTGGTGCGGTAATTTTGTTGATCTCGGTAGTTATACCACTGGCACTATTTCCAGATGAAGGCGCTCACTGGATAGCCATTGCTAAAACGTTTATGACCGACACGATGGGGGTTTTGTATCTGGCACTCGGGTTAGCTGCTGTGCTGTTTATGACCTATGTGGTTTTCTCTGATATCGGCCAGATCAAACTGGGTGATGCTGATGAAAAGCCTGAATTCTCTACTGCATCCTGGGCAGCCATGCTGTTTTGTGGTGGTATCGGTGCCAGTATTCTTTACTGGGGCAGTATTGAGTGGGCTTATTACTATCAGTCACCGCCTTTCCAGTTGGAGCCTGGCAGTGAAGAAGCGGTTCGTTGGGCTGCAACTTACGGAATCTTCCACTGGGGGCCGGTTGCCTGGTGTATCTATATGATACCGGCTTTGCCTATTGCCTATTTTTTCCATGTTCGTAAGAACCCGGTTCTGAAAGTTTCCGCAGCATTGATGCCGGTGTTGGGTGAAGCTCGCAGCAAGGGGCCGATTGGTAAAATTATTGATGTGCTGTTTATTTTTGGTTTGTTAGGTGGTGCGGCGACTACTCTGGGTCTGGCGGCACCCCTGATTAACGAAGGGTTAACGTACCTTACGGGTATCCCGTCTACCAATGCGACACAGATCGGTGTGTTGATGGTATGTACGGCACTGTTCGCTTACTCCTCGTATAAGGGGATGGATGGTGGTATCAAGTTGTTGAGTAATATCAACTTCTGGGGTGCCATTGGTCTGCTGGCCTTTATTTTTGTCTGTGGACCGACCCTGTTTATGGTGGAAACGGGTCTGGACTCAATCGGCCGGATGATGTCCAACTTCTTTGTGATGGCAACCTGGGCAGAGCCTTTTGGCGGCTACGGAACTTTTGAGGATACCCATTTCCCACAGGACTGGACTATTTTTTACTGGGCCTGGTGGTTGGTATTTGCACCCAGTATGGGTCTGTTTGTGGCTCGTATTTCCAAAGGTCGTACCATTAAACAGATGGTTGCCGGCGCTATCTTCTGTGGTTCTTTTGGCTGTGCCATTTATTTTATGGTTCTGGGTAACTATGGTTTATCCCTGCAGCTTTCTGGCCAGCTGGATGTTGTGAGTATTCTGAACGAACAGGGTGCAATAACCGCAATCTTCAGTATTCTTGAACAACTGCCGTTCAGTTATCTGATCATTGCGTTGTTTACCGTGCTCTGTATTATCTTTACAGCAACGACGTTTGACTCCATCTCCTTTATTCTGGCATCTGTGGTACAGAATAATGTGACTGAAGATCCAATGCGTTGGAACCGTCTGTTCTGGGCCTTCACGCTGTCATTGATGCCATCTGTACTGATGTTCATGGGCGGATTGGCAACGTTGCAGACTGCTGCCATTGTTGGTGGCTTGCCACTGCTGGTGATTGCGGTGATGCTGATGATCTCTGCAGTTAAAGCCACCATGTTGGATATTTCCCGTCAGGAAGGCTATGAAGAGCCTACGATCAACATTGAAGAGCTGCCTGAAGTGGATCCATGGAGTCTGGAAGGTTCTGCATTAGCCCGCTTTGAGCAGTTGAAAGATCAGGCAACAGAGGCTGTTTGTGCAGAGCGTCAGGCACATGATGAGCTGGCAGCGCTGAAAAAGCAGATTCGTATGGAAGCCATGGCTCGTGGGGCTACAGGTTCTGATCTTGGTGATGCGCCTGCGCATATGCTTGCAGAAGTGGAGCGATTGACGCAGGTCGCGATAGAAGCGAACGAGAAGAAACTGGCTGCTTCTGAATTAGCTCAGCAGGCTCGTATGGAATTCAATGAGCTGATGCGCCAGAAGGAAGAGGGGCTGCGTGAGCTGGAACGGCTCCAGGCGAAAGAAGAAATTTTGATGCGGATGGGTAAGGCATGATCAGATTCTCTGTGATATCGTAGAGCTTACGACGCATAACTTATAATCAAAGCGCCCTTATTAGCTTGCTATTAAGGGCGCTTCTTTATCTCCGCAAAGACCAGTTCTCATCAGATAAAAAAAGGCCTTTCCAGAGAACTGGAAAGGCCTTTTTTATGGAAGTAAGGTTTACCTGGAGTAGTTCAGACTTAATCTGACATTTCTTTTCAAAAAAAGAAAAGGGTTACCGATTTAG
>OODV01000618.1 GCA_900299555.1 uncultured Endozoicomonas sp. | reverse complement strand
CGGTGGTTAAGGATTTCCCAGATAGTCCAGAAGGCAAACTTGGGATAGCGCGCTTTAAGGAACAATGTTGCCTGAGGGGCCTGCTGTTGAATGGCCAGCCGGTCACACCGGATGCGGTGGTTAAGGATTATCAGGCAGCCAAAGCAACACTGGAGCTAGCGCGCTTCAAAGCGGAATGTTGCCTGAGGGGCCTGCCGTTGAATGGCCAGCCGGTCACACCGGATGCGGTGGTTAAGGATTATCAGGCAGCCAAAGCAACACTGGAGCTAGCGCGCTTCAAAGCGGAATGTTGCCTGAGGGGCCTGCCGTTGAATGGCCAGCAGGTCACACCAGATGCAGTGGTTAAGGATTTCCCAGATAGTCCAGAAGGCAAACTTGGGATAGCGCGCTTTAAGGAACAATGTTGCCTGAGGGGCCTGCCGTTGAATGGCCAGCCGGTCACACCGGATGCGGTGGTTAAGGATTTCCCAGATAGTCCAGAAGGCAAACTGGGGATAGCGCGCTTTAAGGAAGAATGTTGCCTGAGGGGCCTGCTGTTGAATGGCCAGCCGGTCACACCAGATGCAGTGGTTAAGGATTTCCCGGATAGTCCAGCAGGCAAACTGGGGCTAGCGCGCTTTAAGGAAGAATGTTACCTGAGGGAGCTACCGTTGAATGGCCAACTGGTCACACCAGATGCAGTAGTTAAGGATTTTCCGGACAGTCAACAAGGCAAATTGGCAAGAGCGCGCTTCAAAGTAGAATGTTGCCTGAGGGGCCTGTCGTTGAATGGTCAGCCGGTCACACCGGGTGCGGTAGTTAAAGATTTCCCAAGTAGTCCAGAAGGCAAACTGGGGATAGCGCGCTTCAAAGAGGAGTGTTGCCTGAGGGGCTTGTCTTTGAATGGCCAACCGGTCACACCGGATGCTGTGGCTGAGGATTTACAGGCAAGCAAAGCTACACTGGAATTAGCGCGCTTCAAAGCAGAATGTTGCCTGAGGAGCCTGCTGTTGAATGGCCAGCGGGTCACACCCGATGAGGTTATTAGGGATTTCCCAGATAGTCCAGCAGGCAAACTTGGGATAGCGCACTTCAAAGATGAATGTTGCCTGAGGGGCCTGCCGTTGAATGGCCAGCCGGTCACACCGGATACGGTGGTTAAGGAATATCAAGCAACCAAAGCAATACTGGATCTATCGTTCTTTAAGCAGAAATGTTGCCTGAGGGGCCTGCAGTTGAATGGCCAACCGGTCACACCAGACTCTGTGGTCAAGGATTTCCCGGATACTCCAGCAGGCAAACTGGGGATAGCACATTTCAAAGAAGAATGTTGCTTGAGGGGCTTGCTGTTGAATGGCCATCCGGTCACACCGGATGGGGTGGTTAAGGATTTTCAAACAGCTAACGCAGCACTGGAACTAGCGCGCTTTAAGCAGGAATGTTGCTTGAGGGGTCTGTTGTTAAATGGCCAGCCGGTCAAACCGGATTCGGTGGTTAAGAA
>OODV01000047.1 GCA_900299555.1 uncultured Endozoicomonas sp. | reverse complement strand
TCAGTCCTTTGACAACAGGTTTCAGGAAAATATCAATTGGTGTGGTGAAAGACAGTATGATACTTCAAATTTTACAATTCTGGCACCATGAGTAAGCGCAAACTAACGCGCAGACAAAGCTGGCGCATACAGAAAATTCAGGATGAACGTAAAGCTCGTGCCCAGAAGCGTGAGCTGAAGATCACAGAAGATCTTCAGGACGAATCACTGGGACTAGAGCAGCAGGGGCTGATTATTGCCCACTATGGCGCCCAGCTTGATATCGAACCCATTGGCAAGCCCGGAGAGACCTACCGTTGTCACCTTCGCGCTAACCTGCCGCCGCTGGTAACCGGTGACCGGATTGTCTGGCGGGCCTCTAATAAAGGCGATATGGGGGTTGTTGTTGCCCTTGAGGATCGGAATAGTCTGTTATCCAGACCAGATATGAGAGGTCAGTTAAAGCCGGTAGCGGCCAATATTGATTACATTGTTCTGGTCATAGCTCCGGTTCCTGTACCCCACCCAAACCTGATCGATCGCTACCTAGTCGCTGCAGAAACCGTAGGTATTGAGCCAGTAATTCTGCTGAATAAAACAGATTTGCTGGAAAATGAAGCGGATCGTCAGGTTCTTAACGATATGCTGACTAGCTATGAGCACATTGGTTATCGAGTGCTTAAAGCATCAACACGCACTGAAGATGGACTTCATGAACTCAAGAATCTCTTGAATGAACACACCAGTGTTTTCGTTGGTCAGAGCGGCGTCGGTAAGTCTTCACTGGTCAATACACTATTACCGGGTGTTGATACCAAGGTAGGCCCCCTGTCAGAAAGCACCGGTAAAGGCACCCATACTACCACAGCAGCAAAACTGTTTCATTTCCCGGCAGGCGGCATGCTGATTGACTCTCCCGGCATCAGGGAATTCGGGCTCTGGCATATGGAGCCAGAGGATGTATTACATGGTTTCAAAGAATTCCGCCCATTCATTGGCTATTGCAAATTTCGGGACTGCAGTCATGAGCAGGAGCCCGGATGTGCAATTCGCAAAGCCTTACTCAATGGAGACATTCTTCAGGAAAGAATGAACAGCTATCAGAATATTCTGAATTCTCTGGAGAAAATTTAAAGGCCAGGAATAATTCTCATGGTATTCCCGAAAATTGATCTACCTTAACCAGGTTCTTTCAATAACCATTCAGGAACACCATGAGAGTCTTTGTTGGCGGGATTATTACAGAAACCAACACTTTTCCTCTGTTCCCACCGGCTTCGATGACTATGTCATCTCCAGACAAGACTCCTACGAGATATACTGCTCTTCAGCAACATAAACTCCCACTGATCAGTGGCCTGTTGACATTTTGTTGCGTGCTCAGCGCATCAGGACGCGCATATGACGTATTCCTGGGCCACTGAGCCTCGCAACGAAATATCAACAGGCCCACAATGACCAACTATAAAGTGACCAGCCATCACCCCCGGCTGGGCTATGAGGTTTGCCAAGGCACAAGCCTGAAAGAATTGAACAGTAGCCAGAGGCTGGGACTGAAACATGCCCTCTGGCAGCACGGCGTGATATTCGCCAGAAAGCAGCATATGAACGCCTATGAACTGGAACAGTTCGCACTAGACACATTTGGCCCAATGATGATTGGAGATAATCGTTATCGCAAAGAACACCCTCCCTTACCAGCAGAGCTGGTCAGTAATCATGTCGCAATCCTTGGCAACCCCCTAGGGCCTGCTGAAAAGCCCATTGAAGCTGTCGCCTGGCAGTGGCATCACGATAAGGATGCACTCCCCCGCCTGGAAGGGCTGACAATGAATGCACTCTATATCGTGATGCTTCATTTGCACAAAGTGCCAGAGACTGACAGTGATGGGCAACCTCATACCACTCACTTTCTTGATCAGCTGGAAGCCTGGCAGTCACTCAGCCCTGAGCGTCAGTCAGAGCTAAGGAAGGTCAAACTTATTCACTCGCCACCTTTCCTGACACCCGATGCATGGACTGCCGAAACACCACTTAAAACACACCCTCTGGTTTCAGAACATGAATTGATCGCACGGGAAGGCCTTTATATGGGTTCAGATACTGCCATACCTGTGGGGTTGGAGCATGATCCTGATGCCGCAAAATCTTTCTGGCAGAACCTGCTGGATGAAATACTCGGACAGTGCGTGGTTTACGCTCACCCATGGCAGGAAGGTGATATTGTCTTCTGGGATAACTCACAGGTCATGCACTGTGGCCAACCCTATGACTCGATACACCAGCAACGAGTTGGCCTTCGCCTGGGTGTTGTAGCTCGTGAGGAAACCGCTATCAGACATAGTTAAGTACGCTTCAAGGTGATCAAAGCAGCAATTGCCATTACAATGCGTTCAAAAGAGAAGCTGGACTTAATATGACTGAGAATAACAAACTGCCATTGGTCTTGGAGCCGGATGTACTGGAATCCCTTCTGGCTTCTGAGGATAGCGCTTCCCTTGACGAGCGCCTGATTATTATTGATCTGTGTAACCCCCAACTCTACCGTCAGGTCCATGTTCCCGGTGCCATTAACGTGCAGCCTCATCTACTGGTTGCAGGCACACAGCCTGCTCGTGGCAAGTTACCCGCACTGAGCCAACTGGAATCATTATTCAGTGACTTGGGCTTTACCGGTGAAGAACATTTTATTGTGTACGATGATGAAGGTGGTGGTTGGGCAGGCCGGTTTATCTGGACCCTCGACGTCATTGGCCATAAAAAATACTCTTATCTGAATGGCGGGATTCATGCCTGGTTGAAAGAGGGCCACCCAAAAGAGTCCAGAGCTAATGAGAGAACATCCACTGCATGTTCTCTGACCATTGATGACAGTGTCATTGCCAGCAGCGACTTTATTCTTGAGATACTGGATAACCCTGCATTCACCATCTGGGATGCCCGGTCTCCAGAGGAGTATTCCGGGGAGAAAGTGATGGCTCAGAAGGCTGGGCATATTCCCGGCGCCATCAACTTTGAATGGACCCGGGCCATGGATCCACAGAAGAACTACCGAATCAAAGAAGATCTGGTGTCAGAACTTGACGCTCTGGGGATCAGAAGAGACAAAGAAATCATTACCCACTGCCAGGCCCACCATCGCTCCGGTTTTACCTATCTGGTCGCTAAAGCACTTGGTTTTAAACATGTCAGAGCGTATGACGGCTCCTGGTCAGAATGGGGAAATCTGCCTCATACCCCGGTTGCTTAAGGGGCATGTTTAGTTACTTAAGGTGCAGGCTTTCATGGCATGAATTACAATGGCGGGCACTTTGATATTTTGCAGGAGCGCAACCTTGAGCTTCATCAGCTTGCGTTCCAAATGAAGCTGTCTCCATAACAGGTGAGCCAGCCTTAAAACGGCATTTGCTGCATTGTAAGTACCCATTCAGGTACTTACATTAACCACAGGATATTCCTCCACTGTGAAAGAAAAACTGTTTGCAGCCATTCAATATGTGCTGCCCCACCACCTGATCTCCCGGACAGTACACTATTTTGTGGAATGCCAGATTCCATGGTTCAAGAATGGCCTGATTCGCTGGGCGATTGATCATTACGATGTCAATATGAGTGAGGCTAAACGAGAAGAGGCTGAAGATTATATCCATTTCAACGACTTCTTTACCCGATCATTGAAGGATGGTGCCCGCCCTTTACCCGAAGACCCGGAGATGATTGTCAGTCCTGCGGATGGTGTTATCAGTCAGATTGGTGACATAAAGAATGGCAGAATCTTCCAGGCTAAAGGCCATGACTACAGTCTGGTAGAGCTGTTAGGTGGCGACCTGGAACTGGGACAAGAGTTCATGGGTGGAAAGTTTGCCACCATTTATCTTTCTCCAAGAGACTACCATCGCGTCCATATTCCGGCTGCCGGAGCATTGCACAGAATGGTCCACGTCCCTGGCCGTCTTTTCTCTGTGAATCAGGGTACGGTAGAGAACATACCCAACCTCTTTGCACGGAACGAACGAGTAATCAGTATCTTCGATACCCAGTATGGCCCCATGGCAGTGATCATGGTTGGCGCCATCAATGTAGCCAGTATTGAAACCGTTTGGGCAGGTCTGGTAACACCACAGCGAGGACAGGTGTCTTCTGTAACCTATGGAGAAGCCAGCCAGTCTGTGGAACTGAACCGTGGCGGTGAACTTGGCCGTTTCAAACTGGGTTCTACTGCTATTGTGCTTTTTGGTAAGGATCAGGTTGAGTGGCTGGAAAACTGGCAGCCCGGACTTTCTATTCAAATGGGTGAAGCGATGGCTCGCAGCAAAGACATGTACACCCAAAAACCGCCTTCTGACGACGCTATTGCAGAAAAGTAATCGGGGACACTGAAAATGAGCATCAAACTCGGCGTTGTGATGGATCCTATTGCCTCCATCAATTACAAGAAAGACAGCTCCCTGGCTATGTTGCTGGCCGCCAGCCAGAAAGGCTGGCAACTGTTTTATATGGAGCAGGCAGACCTCTATCAGAAAGAAGGGGTCGCCATGGGTAGCGTACAGCCATTGAAAGTGAAGGCTGACCCAAACGACTGGTTTGAGCTTGAGGCACGTCGGGAGATGCCACTGGATGAGCTTGATGTCATTCTGATGCGTAAGGACCCTCCTTTTGACATGGAATTCATCTACAGCACCTACCTTCTGGAACAAGCCCAGGCTGCAGGCACATTAATCGTCAACAACCCTCGCAGTATCCGTGACTGTAACGAGAAGATGTTTGCCACACTGTTCCCACAGTGCACGCCTCCCGTTATGGTGTCCCGTAACCCAAGGTTGCTTAAGGAGTTTGCAACAGAGCATGGAGATGTAGTGCTCAAGCCTCTGGATGGCATGGGTGGCAGCTCTATTTTCCGTACTCGGCCTGATGATCCCAACCTCAGTGTGATTATTGAAACACTGACAGAGATGGGACAGCGTCAGGCCATGATTCAAAAGTTCATTCCAGATATCAAATCAGGGGACAAGCGTATTCTGATGATTGATGGAGAACCGGTTCCTTACTGCCTGGCACGAATTCCGGCAGCTGGAGAGCTGAGGGGAAACCTGGCAGCCGGGGGTACCGGAGAAGGGCGACCATTGAGTGAACGGGATCTATGGATTGCCAATCAGGTAGGCCCGGTACTTCGCAAAAAGGGACTCATCTTTGTGGGGCTGGATGTTATTGGCGACTACCTCACAGAAATCAACGTCACTTCGCCCACCTGTATCCGTGAACTGGACAACCAGTTTAAACTCAACATCGCCGACCAGTTAATGGATAAGATCGAAGAAAAGCTCAAGGCCAGAGACTGATTAACGATTATCCTTTATACCCCAAGGATTTCACGTTGCTGCGCGGTGGCAAGTCAGCGAAGCCCAGTGAGTTTACAAAGAGTATGTGATCGGGCGGGGCTGGCGCTCCAGAGAGCGAACGCAACCAACAAAGTAGCAACTTGAAAGGCGAAGGGTATAGACTGTTTTTTTCCAGTGCGATCTTGCATATAGTCTTTAATATGAGACTTGACCGGTAAGATGGGATTTATAGCCCAATGGAAAGCCCGAAGAAAACCAAGGGCTCTCTCCGGTTCTGGTCAGGACGGCTCTGCCACAGTGCTTTACCAAGGAAAGCAGTAATCAGAAAGCTATGACTCAGCCAGCGACCATAACAACTACCGCCGTATCAACTTCAGACCGCCTGGGCTTTACTCTCTTTATGGCTGCTGCCCTGCATGTTCTGATCGTGCTGGGAGTGACATTCAGTTTCAAGGACAAGCCAGCTCCTCCGCCAACTCTTGAAGTCACTCTGGCCACCTATCAAAGTAAGGAAAAGCCAAAAGAGGCCGACTATCTTGCCCAGATCAATCAGCAGGGCAGTGGCACTCTGGAAGAAAAAGCTCTCCCATCCAGTGATCAGCAGGCTCAGTTCCAGGAAGACACTATCAAGGAAGTACAGCCCCAATCACAAACGGCAGCCCAGCCAGAACAGACACTGACACAACAAACAAGAATTACCACTCAGGCAAAGAGTGATCAGAAAGTTGCCGCAACCGATGACAGTGAGAAACAGGAACCCGTTGCAGTTGAAAAAGATAAGCCACGCAAACACATTGACCTGAAAAATGAAATTGCCAGCCTCGAAGCCCAGTTCCACCAGCAACGGCAGGAGTATGCCAAGCGCCCGCGGATAAAAAGACTGACAGCAGCCTCAACGCTGCAGGAAGCAGGCGCATTTTACAAAGAATCCTGGCGACGAAAAGTAGAGAGGGTCGGTAACCTGAATTATCCGGAAAAAGCGCGTAAGGACCAACTCTATGGAGAGCTTCGCCTGATGGTGGCAATCAATCGGGATGGAACATTGTCGAATGTTGAAATACTGGACTCTTCTGGCTATCGGGTTCTGGATGATGCGGCTGTCCGCATTGTGAAAATGGCCTCGCCCTTTGCCCCATTTGACGACACTCTGAAGAGTTACGACATGGTTGAAATCATACGTACCTGGCGATTTGAGTCTGGCGACCGACTATTTAGCCAATAAGTCAGCCAGTGCGTTCCGAATAAAGCGAATATGGATATCCAGACTTGCTATAAATGATCTTTACCCTAATACTGCCGCTATGAGTAGTGTTCCTTTCCAGAATTTCAAAAGCCACTTTCTGATTGCCATGCCTAGCATGGCTGATCCCTCTTTTTCTGAAACACTCACCCTCATCTGTGAGCACAGTCCACAGGGTGCTGTGGGAATTGTTGTTAATCGCCCAAGTACTCTGGCGATGAGTGAAATCTTCCGGCAGGTAGGGATTGGCAACTACGACCAGACGGATATCAGCCAACACGCAGTATACTCTGGCGGGCCTGTATCTCAGGAAAGAGGGTTTGTTCTCAACTCGGGAGAGTCCAGCTGGGATGCAAGTCTGAATATCTGCTCCGGATTACAGCTGGCCACCTCAACTGATATTCTGGTTGCAATGGCCGAGGGCAAAGGCCCAAAGCAGGCTCTCGTTGCTCTTGGCTATGCGGGCTGGGGTGCTGGCCAGCTGGAGAAGGAAATATCTGAGAATGCCTGGCTGACCTGTGAAGCAAATCCATCGATCATATTCGATACACCTTACCACCTGCGTCTGAGTACTGCTGCCAATACTCTGGGCGTTAATCTCAACCTGATTTCCGATCAGGTTGGCCATGCATAGCTCTTTTGGCACAAGAAAGTGATGACTGAAAAAACATTAACAACCGTACTGGGTTTTGACTTTGGAACCCGCAATATTGGCGTTGCAGCCGGGCAGGTGATTACCCAAACAGCCTCAGCTCTTCCCTCACTTAAAGCAAAGGATGGGACCCCTGACTGGCATCAGATCGAAGCCCTGATTCAAGAGTGGAAACCGGATGCCATCATAGTGGGTATTCCACTGAATATGGATGGTTCAGAGTCAGAGATGTCCCGTCGGGCCAGAAAATTTGGTAACCGAATCCACGGGCGCTTCAATCTGCCATTTTATGAGGCTGATGAGAGACTCACATCTTTTGAAGCCAAAGAGTGGGCAGGCAAACTGGGTCATAAAGGGCATTACGGATCAAACCCAGTTGATGCCATGGCCGCACAGATCATACTGGAGGCCTGGCTGAACGATCCAAAAAATGAGCATCTGATGAACAACCAATGAAATGATTATACCCAAAGGATTTCAAGTTACTACGCGGCGGTAAAAGATCGAACCCCAGGGAGCTTTAGGCAAAATAAGTTACAGAGCAAGGCCGGTGCTCCAGTGAGCGATTGCAGCCAACAAAGTAATACCAATTGCCTTTTCTAACTACTGTATAACTGCCCACTGGCGAGAGCATAAACTGAATAGACGTCCAGCTTCGCCGCATAGATTGTTCCAGGCCTCGCAGC
>OODV01000331.1 GCA_900299555.1 uncultured Endozoicomonas sp. | reverse complement strand
TCAGTCCTTTGACAACAGGTTTCAGGAAAATATCAATTGGTGTGGTGAAAGACAGTTACATAGCTCAGACTATGCTCCCTCCATTGCGTCTTACATAGAACCTGCTCAAGTTGCCAGAAATACCCGTTTTCATATGGCCAGCTACTTATTGCAGTTATGTGATTATAATGAGATCAACAAAATATGATTCTTAATATACAGCGATGTAGGGATGGAGAGAACCGATGGCGCCGACATCACAAGATATGACATTAAAAGAAATGGTGGCATTACTGGATCAGGAGTTGCAGCCAGGCCTTTTCAAAGATTACTGCCCCAATGGGATTCAAGTCGATGCCAGCCGGGCAGTGGACTCTCCAATAAAGAAGATTGTCACAGGGGTTACCGCCTGTCAGGCACTGATTGATCGTGCTGTTGAGCTGCAGGCCGATGCGATTCTGGTTCATCATGGGTATTTCTGGCGTGGTGAAGATGCTGTTATTACGGGTATAAAGCGCCAACGTATCGAAACCCTGCTGGCGAACAATATCAGCCTGGTTGCCTACCATCTGCCGCTGGATGCCCATCCAACGTTTGGCAACAACGCAGAGCTTGCCCGCTTAATGGGTTGGGATGTGGTGGGAGGAATGGAACCAGGAGCCAAGTTGCCGGTTGGTAACTGGGGAACAACGGGGCGAAAATTGTCACTGGATGATTTGAGTCAGGAGCTTTCCAGTAAGCTTGGACGAGACCCGCTGGTGATTGCCGGAGGAAACCACCCCATCAAAAGCATTGCCTGGTGCACTGGGGCCGCTCAGAGCATGATTGATAAAGCGCTGAACCTTGGGGTGGATGCTTTTGTCAGTGGTGAGATTTCAGAATCAACAGTGCATTTTGCCAGAGAGAATGGCATTCATTATATCAGTGCCGGTCATCATGCTACTGAGCGTTATGGTGTTCAGGCTCTGGCTCGCTGGTTGCATGACGAAACGGGCATTGAGCATGAGTTCGTCGATATTGACTCTCCGGTATAACGTTCTCTAATAACCTTCTTAAAAACGGCCTGTTCCTCATCGTTTTATTAACTTTGTGTCGTATTGTTAGAAAAAGCAGGCTGCTTGTTCTTCTGTGATTACCCCTGAAAAGCAAATTTACTAATTATTTAAACACAGCTGAAATTGTTGCTGTAAGTCAATCTGTATAAAAAATAACTCTCGTAAACTTGCCCCACTTTTTCCTCTGCCTCTCTGCTACTGCGTGTTCCTCACGGCGGCGAGGTGGTTTTGTCTTGTTGTTTTGGACAGCACTTTTGTGCTCAGCTTTAGAGCTTCACTGGTACATTCGATTTAATTTTTATATGAGTTAAACCAACCGTCACACATAATAAATCCAGGCGGTTGTGATGTACTCTTTAGAACAAACAAAAATATTAAAAGAACTTTCGTTCTATATTACTTTCCTTACCAGAGCTGTTTCTGCGAAAGCTGCACCAGTGTTTTGCGAATTGCTCATTGGTAGCATGCTCTCCGGTGAGGGGTTCCTGACTCAGGCTCTGCTTGCCATCCAGTACGATAAAGTCTGGAGCAGCTATCATCATTGGGTTGCCTTCGGGTGCTGGCGTTGGCGAAATCTTGCTCATCAACTGACACTGTTAGTCAGTTCCAAAGCACCTGAAGAGGAACCGGTTCCCGTTATTCTCGATGACCTGATCCTTGAGCGTTGTTCAGAGAACGCGCCTGCCTGTCGCATCCACCGACAGCACAGCCAGAAAAAGAACCGTGC
>OODV01000171.1 GCA_900299555.1 uncultured Endozoicomonas sp. | reverse complement strand
ATCCAGTCATCAGGATTTTACTGGATTAGTGAGCGTTTTTCAGAGGTTCCTTAAGGTGGACATTAAGCACTTACTCCTTTTCTGCATGGGTTAAAAAAGCTTGAACCACAGAGAACACAAAGGAAAAGAAAGGCTCTTCTTCGTGCTCTTTGTGATCTCTGTGGTTTAAAAAGGATCCCTGCAATACGGTTAGGCAACCAAAGTTGTACAATGAGTCAGAAACCACTGCTGCCCGGTTAGAAATCGGGAAGAAGCTTAAAGAGCCTGTCCCTGCTGCTTTACGTTAGAACAGCCATTGTCCAGACAGCTTTTCTGGACAGGCATGAAGCATCATAACAGCGTTTTTCAACAGTTGCTCAGGGTGATACACAATGATCCTCTGTTAGAGTTTCAAATCATTCATGCCCGTAGCTACTTCATACCCCCTCACTGACAAACAAACCGCTACAAGGCCTATGAGATTAACTAGAACGGACGATAACTGATCTGATAACCCTTAAATGGTTTTCCTATATGCCAAACACAGGACTCTCAATATGCCAGCAAACCTCTTGAAAGCACTTGGCTCTATACTTGCTCTGGTTATCATAATCGCTGGGGGCGTTATTGGTATTCAAATTGTCAGAGAGCAGTTTACAACAGCCAACCCAACATCTGAGGAGCTGGAAGCCAAAGTTATTGAAGGATTTGAGCTTGCCGCGAAGCAGCTGAACGCAATGACCCCATTAATGGTGGATGAAGAGACCAGAATGGAAAACGCTACCGTAGGGCCTGGCGCAGTCATGACGTACCACTACACCTTCCCCAACTTCACCTCTAAAGATATTGATATAGACATGATGAGTGCCAGTATATTCCCTATTATCCGTAATGGTGTTTGTGCCAGTGCCGAGATGAAGCCCTCACTAAAGTATGGTGGCAAATATGCTTACTCATATTCTGGCAATGACGGAGTAAATATAATGAAGTTCGTGATAGGTAAAAGTGACTGTAATTTTGAGGCTGAAGCTGAAAACCAAGCGTCTGAAAGCCATAAAAATCAGGCTTCAAGTCCTTAACAAATATAGACCTAACCACCAATGGAAACCTGATGAGAATACAACACAGCTGATTCAAACTATCAGCCATGTGCCCTGAAGCTTATACTCATTAAACCACTACTTAACAGCAACTACCATTGAGTCAGGACCCTGCAGGTGTTCAACCCGGGTATTCTGGAAGCCTGCCTCCTTCACCCAACGACAACAGTCTGAACCGGTAAAATCAAAACCTCCCTGCGTCCTGACAAGCATATTCAAACTCATCAAAAGACCAAATAAGTTTTCACATCGGTCATCATCAATAAGAGACTCATACACCACCAGCGCTCCCCCTGCAGGTAAAGTCTCATAAGCTTTTTTTAACAAAAATCTTTTTTTCTCCATATCCCAGTCATGGAGGATATGCCCCATAAGAATCACTTCAGTTTCTGGCAATGGGTCGCAAAAAAAATCACCAGCAACAAAACAAAGCCGCCCTCCTAATTGGTTTGATGCAATATTTTTCTGAAAACAGGGAGCGACCTCTTCCAGGTCAAAACCAATTCCATTCAAGTGAGGGTGAGTACTGGCTATCTGGACAGCCAAATCTCCTCCTGCAGCACCCACATCAACAAATGATTGATACTCTGACCAGGGAAATTTTCTGGCAATACAGCCATTAGACGCACGACTGTAACCGCTCATTGCTCTCATAAACTGGGCAATTTTCTCTTCACATTCATAGAGTGAAAAAAAGATATCATTTTCTGTATCACGGATAGCATGCTGTGGCTTTCCCGTTTTAAGCGCACTGGTCAGTTTTTCCCAGACGGGATATAGCTCAATGTTTGCATGCTCCAAAATCCCACCAATGTAGGAAGGCTTGTTGCGATCAAGAAAAAAGGCGGTTTCAGCGGTATTATGATACACACCATCAACCCGGTCTAAAAAACCTAAAGCAACGAGTGAATCAAGAAAATCTTCTGCTCCTCGCATATGCAGACCGACACGTTGTGAAACCTCATTCAGGTTGCCCGGCTGCTTGCCAAGTTCTGAAAACAGATCAATCTCCAGCGCACTCAGTAGAACTTTTGATGACCAGAAAGCAAGGCCCGTTTCAATAATTCGATCAGGAGAAAGCTCTGCCATAGGCACCTCATCTAACTGGTTAGTTGATATCACGCTTCAGGGGAGTCATTTCCCTGAGATAAAGTAAGAAAATCTCTCAAGAAGTAATAAATATGCTTCATAGTTTGACCTTATATCGAATGCACATCACCGATGTTTCTTATTTAGGAATGAGCCTTAGATCATGAGAATCGTTCAATATAGACAATCATAAAAAGTACGTACGACTTTTAAGAGTCAAAAAATAATTAATACCTGATTTTGTTAGTCATCACTCGTCATGCGATTGAGATAGAAAAGGGTTAGGAAAATTAATAATCCTTTAAGTGGACATGGCTGAACCAACATATACTACAAATGACTTTCACCTAATTCTGGATATATGCAATGTCGAAAGATTCATTTATTCTGCATGCTAGCCATCCACCTGCTGGAGATCAGCCTGAAGCTATTGCACGACTGATCGCAGGCCTTGAGAGCGGAAAAACCCATCAAACACTCAAAGGGGTTACTGGCTCGGGCAAGACCTTTACCATGGCCAATATCATTCATCGCATGGAGCGTCCAACTCTCATTCTGGCTCATAACAAAACACTGGCCGCCCAGCTTTACAGTGAAATGCAGCATTTCTTTCCAGAAAATGCTGTTGAATATTTCGTTTCCTATTACGATTACTATCAACCTGAAGTGTATATTCCCGGCACTGACCGCTTTATTCGAAAAGATTCTGCCATTAACGAGCATCTGGAGCGGCTACGGCTGTCTACCACCAAGTCACTGATTGAGCGTCGTGACGTGGTTGTCGTTGCTTCTGTTTCATCCATCTACGGGCTGGGTGATCCAGAAGCCTATCGAGCCCTTCAGGTTCCTTTGACTCCCGGCTTAACCATTGACCGACAGGATTTGATTCAGCAGCTGACACAACTCCAGTACACTCGCTGTGAACGAACCATTGAGCGGGCTACCTTTCGGGTCAAAAGTGAAGTGATTGATATCTTTCCGGCTGATTCCGACCACCTTGGTGTTCGCATTGAGCTTTTTGACAATAACATTGAGCAACTATCATGGATCGATCCGGTTTCTGGCACTAAGTTAGAGGCGTTAGAAAACTATCTAGTATCTCCAAAAACCCTCTACTCTACACCCAGAAAAAAAATTGAAGAAGCCTGTAAACATATCCGGAGTGAAATGGAGCAACGGGTTACCGAATTAAATGCTGAAAACCGGATTGCCGAGGCTGCGAGGCTCTACGAACGGACAGAGTATGATATCGAGATGATGCAGCAGTTGGGCTACTGCTCCGGGATTGAGAACTATTCCTGCTACCTCAATGATCGTGACGCCTCACTGCCACCAACCACACTGATGGATTACCTACCGAAAGATGGCCTTCTCTTTATTGATGAGTCTCATGTCATGATACCTCAGATCTCAGCTATGTACCGCAGTGACAAAAGTCGTAAAGATAACCTGATTGACTACGGTTTTCGTCTTCCTTCATCGAGAAATAATCGTCCACTCAAATTTACTGAGTTTGAAATGATTAAGCCTCAGACTATCTTTGTTTCGGCTACACCGGGCGTATATGAGCTGGAGAAATCCAGAGGTATTGTTGTTGACCAGGTCATTCGTCCAACCGGATTACTGGACCCTGAAGTGGAAGTTCGCCCCTCAGAAAACCGTATGAATGATCTGTTACAAGAAATTCGCCTGAGAGTTAAACAGAATGAGCGAGTACTGGTAACAACCCTTACTAAAAAGAGTGCAGAGTCACTGGATCAGTTTATATCCAATAATGGTATCAAGGCCCGCACTATCCACTCTGATGTGAAAACATCGGAGCGTGTTGAGATCATTAACGGACTTCGTGCTGGAGAATTTGAGGTATTGATTGGTATAAACCTATTGCGTGAAGGGCTGGATATTCCAGAAGCATCCCTGGTTATTGTTCTTGATGCAGACCATGCAGGTTTTTTACGTTCCGTACAGGCATTAATACAGATTATTGGCCGGGCAGCCCGTAATGCCAACGGAAAAGCCATTCTTTATGCAGACAGGATCACAGCGGCGATGCAACTGGCAATGGATGAGTCAGCCCAGCGACGTGAACGACAAGCCGCTTATAACCAGGCCAATGGAATTACACCAACCTCTTCAAAACGCAAACAAGCTGCACATGATGATGAGATGGCCGTTGAGCCAATAGTTCATTCTCCTAAATTTTGTGAAAATCTTGCATCGCTATGCCAGCAAATCTCTTTTTGGGAAAAAGCAATGTTAAAAGCGGTAGATAACGGTGAATCAGACAAAGCCAAAAAGATTCGACAGGATTTGAAAGAGCTCTATCGGCAGTTCATTTTCATATAGTTTTTTGCGCTCGAGGCTTTTACTTAAAGCCTCCATTTAAGAGTAAATTAAAGCATTTACCTTCACATTCTGACGACATTTGACGCCCACTCTCGACTAAAGCGCTAATCATTTCATTAATTGCTAACACCGTCCATATAAGAGCAAACTCGGGAGTGCAACTCATAGATTTTTGCGAGTAGATGAAGCATTTAACATTTTGAATAACATATTTATTGAACAAGTTTTGATGTGAAGGTCGCAGAAGCAAAGAGAGAGGAAATTCTTTAGTTGGAAGCTCTAAAAGCGAAAAGCTACACCAAGAGACAATTTATTAGGATAATATTGTTACACCCTGCCCGCTGGCAGTGAAAGTAAAAGATTGAGGGTAAAAAAGCTTACCAAAAGTAAGCCTTTTATTTATGGCGCTCCCAGGAGGATTCGAACCTCCGACCTGCCCCTTAGGAGGGGGCTGCGCTATCCAGCTGTGCCATGGGAGCATAAAGTTTCAGCCTTAAGGCCAAAGGCAGATGCACTCTTTAAGTGGTTTGAAGCGTACTTCATTAACAGGGGATGATCAAGCCTTGGCAGCGCAGCGCACTCTCTACAAGTTTGATTCAACTCATGGACTGTCTTTCTCAGGAAAGACGATTTCAAGCTGACGCTCGAAAGCAAGCATTTTTTCAGCGAGGCGTTCACTGTTTACGATCAGCTGTCCGTCAAGATAAGCTTGGCGCAGAAGGCTGACTCGATCTTCCCTGGTGTTGATAACAAAGCTTATTTTCTTCTCGGAGCCTTCTAAAATCTCACTTGGCTCTCGATATTTTTTAACCATGTTCACTCCTTGAACGATCAATAAATACTGATATTTTTCGGTGACGAGTCGGACATACTGTCACCTCCGATTCAGGCTGTCCACCCATGATTCACATTATTTTAGTAAACAAATTCCATACCAATTACCTGCTTTGCTTTGGTTTCAAAAAGTTAGCAAAAAAAGACCTTTATTATTTTTTCTTATGCCCTGTAACGGTGCACCAAAATGTACCGATGGACTCTTTCAAGTCATCACTGCGTTGGAAAATTCACCACTTAACAAGGTAGAATAATCCAAGGGAAGATTTTATATTCTACTGTGTAGGCTCTGAACGTTATTCACTCAGAATGATGAATTGCGAAACAAACATCACCATCGCAGTTAATATGGAATACTACGTGGCTGGATCACAGCAGCCCCGTTAAAAATCAACAAGGAATCAAGGATCAAGCACGTGAATCACTCTCCAGCGACCATTGCTCGATCAGTTGTCGCAACGGTACTGATGCTATTGCCCATTCTGGCACTCGGAGCTGCCCCCATCTCTTATGATGACCCTCTGGAAAGCTGGAATCGCAAGGTGTTTCGATTTAACGATACCCTGGATACCTATGCACTAAAACCGGTAGCAAAAACCTATAACTACCTTACCCCCAAACCAGCGCAAACGCTGGTCAGTAACTTTTTCAGCAACCTGGGAGAGTTCCGAAATATCGCCAGCGCCGGCATCCAGTTCAAAGGGCAGGATGTCCTTGTTTCATCAGGCCGTCTCATCATCAACTCAACAGTGGGTATTCTCGGCCTGCTTGATGTAGCAACCCCCATGGGACTTGATAAACGCTACAGTGATTTTGGGCTTGCCTTTGCTCACTGGGGGGTACCTTCCGGGCCTTATCTTGTAATGCCCATGCTCGGCCCCAACACCATAAGATCCGGAATTGGTTTGGTTCCAGATGCATTAACCAATCCGGTGACCTATCATGAACCTGAGCGTGATCGCTGGATTACCGGTAGTATTAATATCATCAACAGCCGCGCTCAGCTGCTTGACGCTGAGGAGCTGATTCTTGGCGACCGTTATACCTTTATCCGGGATACTTATTTGCAAAGGCGTGAATATTTAATTACAGGCCAACAGCCTGAAGATGACTTCTAAAAAACCAATAAGATAAACTGCTATAGACAATCGCTGCAGCCTCTGGCTGTAATTAATCAAAGCAAACACATTAACTTGCCAATACTCCCGCTTGCAGCCAAGCCCGCTTGGGAGTATTTTTTCCTTAACTTTACATTTTAATGCGGTTTTTTATCCGAATGTATCGAGCTCAAGCAGGTTCTTATATCCTCTTTACTTTGCGGGTGTATCCATGACCGGCAGTGCCATTCTGGTCATCGATGATGACACTATAGTACGCGAAAGCATTGTCACCTACCTGAAAGGGTGTGGCTTCAAAACCCTTGAAGCAGAAAATGGCCAGCAGGGCCTGTATATTTTCCGTGAATGCAAACCAGACTTGATTCTTTGCGATTTGCGCATGCCTGTCATGGATGGGCTCACCATGCTAAGCCAGGTCCGCAGTGAATCCAGCGACATCCCCTTTATCGTCGTCTCCGGTGCCGGCGTCATGACCGATGTTGTTGAAGCTCTTCATCTTGGCGCCAGTGACTTTTTGGTTAAACCAATTCTAGATCTTGAGGTGTTAGAATACGCCATTAACCGGGCATTGGAGAAAGCACAACTGCTGATAGAAAATAAGCGCTATCGTGCGAACCTGGAAGAGGCGATAAACTCTTTAAAGAGCAGTTTGACTCTTCTGCAAGAAGACCAAAAAGCCGGGCGCCAGGTACAGATGAACATGTTACCCAGGCAACCCCTTCAGTATCAGGATTTCAAGGTTGACCATAATATCATCCCCTCCTTGTATTTAAGTGGGGATTTTGTCGATTATTTCACCCTAAATGATCACAGCTTTGCCTTTTATCTTGCAGATGTTTCAGGCCATGGTGCCTCTTCTGCATTTGTTACGGTTCTTCTGAAGCATATGTCAATCAGCCTGCTTCAGGACTATCACAGCAATGGTGGAAAAGTCCGGGTCAAACCTTCTCATGTGCTTAATTACATTAACCGCAGCCTGCTAAAAACCGGACTGGGCAAACATGTCACCGTATTCGGTGGAATTGTGAATACCCGTGACCAGACACTGACATACTCTTTCGGGGGGCATTTTCCGCTACCCGTGATTGCTGAAGGGAAAGACGTTCACTTCCTTGAAGGCAAGGGTTTACCGGTTGGACTGTTTGAAGATGCTGTATACGAAGACGCTATTATAGACTTGCCCCCACAATTCAGCTTAACTATCCTATCCGATGGTATTCTTGAGGTTTTACCCCAGAAAAGCCTTAAAGAAAAAGAAGATTACTTATTATCTGTTATCAGAGAAGGGGCCAACACCATAGAAGCGCTCACAGAAAAGCTGGGACTGAATGATATTCAGGAAGCTCCTGATGACATTGCAATGCTAATACTGGCTCGAAACTGATCATGAACCCTGGAAAAATTCAGTTTGCCGAAAGCGAAGGTACCTACGTACTCAAGCTGATCGGAGAAGTACGACTTACCCTGTGTTCCAGCCTGGAGACCTTCCTTCAGGCTATGTTTGAAGAGCCCGGATTCCGTTCTGTTATTGTTGATCTGTCGGAAACAGAAACCATTGACAGCACATCGCTTGGACTACTCGCCAAGTTATCCATTATGGCCCGAAAACAAATAGACCAGCGACCAGTCCTTATATCACCTCGCCCCGATATCACAAGAATCCTCATGAGCATGGGTTTTGAGCGGATTTTTGTAATCGTTGAAGATGCCGGCAACCATACCAGTGAGTACCGTGAAATCGAATGCAATGACTGCAGTGAGGAGTCCACACATGCCCAGGTACTGGATGCCCACAGAGTCCTCATGAGCCTGAATGAGAATAACCGAAAGGCCTTTAGTGACCTCGTCAAACAGCTGGAACGCTGCAGACAGCCATAAGTAACCACTTAAGCCAGCGAATCAAGTAGACATCGTATAAAAAAGAAAGCGCAGCCCACCCCCAACAAAACCGGTTTTTTCGCAGTAGGCGAAGGTTAAGTCCGACAGGCTCATAGAGGATCTTATTAAAAAGCATCATCCTGCCGGCGATCCTTAGCCGGCTTGAACTTTTCACTAAAATCTTTACAGACTTTCGACCAGCCCGACAGCATCAAGCAACACATCGACACCGGCCTTGGGTTTATGGGCATTTTCACTGATATGTCTTCGGAAACGTCGACCACTAGGAACACCATGATACAGACCAAGCATGTGACGGGTAATATGGCTAAGCCACGTCCCTTTCGAGAGCTCAGACTCAATATACGGAATCATCTTTTCTACTACTTCAGACCTGCTGGCAACAGGTTTCTGACTGCCATAAAGCCTGCCATCTACTTCCGAAAGAAGATATGGGTTCTGATAGGCTTCCCGCCCTAACATAACCCCATCAACCTGCTTTAGGTGATCATCAATTTCTTCAAATGTTTTAATACCCCCATTAATGGAGATATTCAAAGCAGGAAAGTGTCGCTTAAGTTCATAGACCCAGTCTGGCTTTAGGGGGGGAATATCCCGGTTCTCTTTGGGAGAAAGACCTTCCAGAACCGCAATACGGGCATGCACAATAAAGGTCTCACAACCCGCCTCTGCTACCGTACCTACAAAATCCACCAGCTCCTGCCATGACTCGCGACCATTAATACCGATACGATGCTTTACAGTAACAGGAATCGACACCTGCTCTTTCATTGCCCGAACAGCCTTAGCCACAGTTTCTGGCTCTGCCATCAGACATGCACCAATACGACCATTTTGAACCCGGTCGCTGGGACAGCCTACATTCAAGTTAACTTCCTGATATCCCCGTTCTTCTGCCAGTCCAGCACAAAACGCAAGATCTTTATCATCATGCCCACCCAATTGAACGGCAAGTGGGTATTCAAACGCATCATGTTGTAAAAACCGGTCTTTATCACCGTGAACCAAAGCGCCTGTTGTTACCATCTCGGTATAAAGCAATGCGCGCTCGGACAAAACCCGGTGAAAGTAACGACAATGCCTATCAGTCCAATCCATCATCGGCGCGACGGAAAACTTTCTATCTAGCATACTTCCTTCAAAAGCCTTATTTTCTGGGGATTTCTCATTATTCATTGGACGATTATTCTACATAATTTAACTGTGTTTTTTACCATTTTTCGCCCTTAGGTGTACCAATGGTGATCCATATTATTGTATGGTACACCTTAAATTTCAGGGGAGTTGCCATGGCATCTTATACAATACAGACCAGAAAGAAATCCGATGGTACCGCTCGATACCGCTGCATTGTACGTATTGGGGGAGGCAAACAACTAGAATACACAGAGTCCAAAACCTTTGGTAAAAAGCAACAGGCCAAGGCTTGGGGCATGCGTCGTGCTTCCGAATTGAAGGAGCATGGTACACCGAACAATAAAAAGGGTACACCCAGCAAGGTGGGGATCACCATTGGAGAACTGATTCGCCTTTATATGGAGGATCCTGACCTGGGCGGGAAAGCGGGTCGAACAAAACGATATACTTTGAATATGCTGGGTGATTGTGACATTGCCAATATTCAAGTCCACCAGCTTGAAGAAAGAGATTTAATTCACCACTGCCGAGACCGTCGGGGAGCCGGTGCAGGCCCTTCCACGATTAATCAGGATATCTCTTTTCTCCGCTCTGTCTTCAAGTCCGCAAAGCCTGTTTTTAATTTGGATATCAGTGATGAGGTTATTGCTAAAACAATGCCCACGCTTACCAAACTGGAATTAGTCGGGAAAAGCCAGCGCAGAAGCAGACGTCCTACTACCAATGAAATTGATTTATTACTGGAAGGATTGAAGCAAAGAGAATCCCACAGGGAAAACACCATCCCTTTTTGCGATATTCTGAATTTCTCTATCCTGTCCTGCATGCGGATCGGAGAGGTTTGCCGTATTCGCTGGGACGATGTAGTGGAATCAAAAAGAACTGTCTTAGTAAGAGACAGGAAAGATCCCCGCAAGAAAGCCGGTAATCATATGTATGTGCCACTACTGGGCGAAGCTTGGGAGATTGTTCAAAAACAGAAGAAAACCGGCGACCTGATTTTTCCCTATAACGAGAGAAGTGTTACGGCAGGTTTCCAGAGAGTTCGTAATAAACTGGAAATCAATGATCTTCGTTATCACGACTTACGACGGGAGGGAGCATCTAGGCTATTTGAGAAAGGATTTTCCGTAGAACAGGTGGCTCAGGTTACAGGGCACAGGGATATCAATATTCTGTGGAAGGTGTACACCGAACTTTACCCTGAAGATTTGCACAGTCTGTATAACAAATCCGATAGATAGATAGATAGTGGGCAGGCTTTTCAGGCCTTCCCCCTACCCCATCATATCCCTCACCAACTCCTGCTCCACCAGCTGGGCGATTCTCTGTGCAACTCTGGCCGGCTGTTGTTCCAGCTTCTGCTCTGCCAACTCCAGACGCATGGCCCATGCCTGCAACCTGGGTGACAACTGCTCACCATCGATACAGGCTATCCTCAATTCCCGTTTTACCATGCTGATTTCAGCCACCGGATCCACCGGCTGACTGTATTCGTCTTGCTCCATCCACTACTCCTGCATACCCTGCAAAGCACTGTATATATAAACAGCATTAAAGTATATTGATTACCGTCACTGACAAACTGCCTTGAATTTAGCTGACCCATGAGCCAGACTGGTTAGCCAACCTATGCTGCTTGCAAAAGGCTCAGGTGGGAGTCGTCCCATCAGGACAGAACAGCATTTTACGCTCTGCTGTCCTGTGGATACAAAACCGTAAATGGTGGGTCAAACCTTGCCAGCTTGCTGGCGGGAAGCAACTGGGGGAACGCTGAGTGTTCTTGCAAGCGCCCCGGCACCAGTTACAGGCTCCATATGCATGATATGGACATCAAAACCGCAACTCTGAAAGGAATGCGTTTTTTTGTTTCTGCGCCATTGTGCTTTTTTAAGCAGTTCGCTTCTTGATCTGGATCAATTTTCAAAAGTTAGTTGCGAGTCTCGCAACTTTTCATAAAACAGTGATCTGAATCAATCGTCATTCACAGGAGTTATAAATAAGAACAATAAGGGGAGCGGGGAAATGATGCTTGTATCAGCCCTTTGCTACATCACTGCGGGCTATACTGAGGCGCAAAAAATGGCAGGATCGGCGGCTGGCCGAGGAGGTAGGTGTGTCCAGAACAACCGTTTCCCGTTGGCTCAGTGGTCAGCAGGAACCCAGAAAACTCTCAGACATTAGTTAATGTAGCCAGAGCGCTGGGCGTTTCAACAGATGAATTACTGGGACTTCAGTGTTCTGATACGTTTGAAGCGTTAAAACTTCACTATCAGCTGCCACAGGATCTAAGGGAAGAGTTTCTCTCTAAACTGAGGAAAATGGTTGATGACTATCAGAATACCTAGCACTTTAGAGCTTGTATTCAATTTATTTGTATTTGTCTGACACTCTCAGTTCAATTATGAACTTATCAGTCTCAAATGAATCTGATTATTCACTACTCCATTTCAGAAACGCCATCAAAACCAAAAACATGCAGGGCTTATTTCTATGAATCCATCTCCTGACTTGAAGTGGGCAGCGATCGATTCACCCTGTCCTTTTTATCCCTCAAGGCCTTATGGGTTTAATCCGAAAAATGTAGATGCCTCTTTTCAGCACCGGCCTGTTACTGTTAAAGAACCTGAACTGTGTAGATATATGGAATGTACTTTGGCTGATGGCGAAAATTCTCTCCATTTTCATGACAAAGACCCTGATGGACAAACCCGCTTACAACGAGGCGGTACAGTTTCCGTTACCGTATCTGTTAAACGGACCAATCGATAAAAATTCGAACGGATATCAGCTCATCGAACCGTCACAATGGCATCACCAAACATGGTTAGTTCGTCTTCTGTATCGCTTCCGCCGTTAACTCTTATATATTCCGTCAACGCTGGGTCCGTTCGCATTTCAATATTTCCTGAGCTGTTTATTCCAGCACAGTATCTGTAAATGAAGGTTTTGGTATAACCGCCACCGGCTTCTTCACTGACACTATATTCATAAAAACGTTTACCAAATATTGCACTGACAACCAGCCACTCCCCTCGGTACCTGTCCAGGGTAATGTACTTCCAGACACGCTCACCCAAACTGACCCGGTAATCTTCTTGCCGAGTCATTCCTGTCGGGGCAGTGAAGGGATTGTTGTTTATCGCCCGCCACGATACGCAGTGATTCACATTGAAAATATGATCTTCCGAATTAAAGATGACGTTGCCATCCTGACCACGGACTTGCAGCCCAAATCCACTGACAGCATCGGTATGGCCATAGATTCGATAATCAACCTGCCCCCCATTAGTGAATGGCTTTACGAACAACTCTACGTCAACATTGTCTCCGGTCATCGTTATTGACAGTACAGCGCCAACGCCGCCTCTGAGAGCAACAACCGGATGGGAGCGATTCCTGATGCTCAGTGTATGAATGCCATGCGCCAGACTACCCTCGCTCCGCAAAAAGAAATTGGGGTTGTTTCCATCAATGATGTAGCTGCCCTGGTCATTCCTGGACCTCAGACCAAAATTATCGGTCATAGATGGTGAACTCCAGTGTCCCGGTCGGTTTCATCAGCTTGCCCCGCCAGTCCAGAGATAGAGAGGCCACAAACCACTCTATCCCTGAAGTAGCGACACGGGCGCTTGCACCCGTATTGGTTGTGGAATTGACGACCACACTGACACAGAACATTTTTTCATTGGTGCTTATAGGGATTGCAAAGAACCCGCTGTCACCATTGATGGTAAGGGAACCTTTATAAACAGGCCTTATGGTTTCAGTACTGGTATCGAGCATGACCAGCCCGTTGGGTGCATAGATCCTTATGCCGGAACTAGACATTCATCAACTCCCCGATCTCAACCCTGAGCACATTATTCTGGTCATACACCCGAATATAACGGTTGGTCATTTCCATCCGGCCACCAGTTTCAGAGCTTCTGAGCTCAAGCTCGCCAGAGAACACCAGCTCATCGGTGGTTTTGTCGTAGAACAACTTGCCGTTTTGCCGGTTCTTTTCACCTGATCCCATCCAGACAGGAAACTGTCCCTTGCTGGACACTTCAACCCGCTGGCCTGTTGCCGCATCGGTCTTGAATGTACCGGCAGTACAATCGCCAAGATTGGCAGAGATCGCTGACAGCTGCTTCACATCCATCTTGTCAGCCGTTACGGCCTTGGCGTGTATTTTTTCCGCAGTGACCACATTGGCTTTCAGCGTGGGTGTGCTGATGGCATCATCCGCAATCTGCGTTTCATCAATCGGAAAGATCGCATCAAAGTCCACACTGGCGGACGTTGCTTTTTTCTCTCCGCTGAACTGCAGGTTATCTTCTCCCCAGTTATCCACCCAATATGCCCGAAAGAACCAGATGCCGGATTGATTAATACTGACTCGGGTCGTATTGGAGCTGGCCAGCAGATTGGTCGGATCCGGCACAAATCCGGAAGTCTGGCTGCCATAAACCCGCAACTCTTTAATGATCTCAGCAGGCGCATCCGCCGTGAGGGCAAAGGAATCAACATATTCAAAGATCTGAATATTATTGGGCACAGCGGGCGGAGCATTGGTTGCCGTCAGTTCCGTCCATGGCCCGGGCACCTGGTTACCATTAATGGCGCGGATTTTTACCGTCAATGTCCGGTTCGCGCCATCCAGACGAGCATCAAGGTAGTGATACTGGTACTGGGTTACGCTCCTTTCCAGCGGTGCTGTCCGCCTTAACGTTCCCCCAGACCACACCTCAAGCTGATATCTGGCGGCTGCTGACTCAATGGGCCAGCTGAGTTTCAACGCATCCCCCACAAACGGTTCAGCCAATTGAATACTTACGGCGCCTGGCGTATCAAAATTGCCACCGGCCACCAGATCCAGCATGACCCATTCGCCTTTCATGGCACCAAGGCCCGCGACCCTGACGGTGATATTGCCCGGATCACAGGTAAAGCTATGCTCATGAATCAGACTGACGCCACTGTCTGCCGGTTGCCATGTCTGACGGTTGTCGCTGCTGTATTCAATCAGGTAGCGTTCAGAACGGGGAGCCGGTGCCCAGCTCACATTAATCACCGGCAGGGTCAGGGTTCCCCCCTGGGTGGCTCTGAGGTCAGTGACAACGCCGGGGGCTGCCGGAGGAATACCCACATCCGGTGGCAGTGGCGGCGCGACTCCGTCATCATCGTGCACCGTGTCGTCTACTAGAACACCGCTGATTCGAACATCCGCTTCATTAGCCGGTTCCACCCCCTGTACCTTGATGAGGTAACCAGGGGCAATCATAAAATGGGTTCGTTCACGGTTTGGATGTACTTCCGGAACAAACGGCAATGGATCATTGATGCGGATCCGGTTATCACTGATTTGCTCAAAAGCCAGAGGGATCGATGGCATGCCCATGGCATCCCGAAGCACCACCAACCAGCCTTTCTGGCTGGAAAGGTCAACCGCCTGAGACAGTGTTAACTCCTGGCCATTGGCAGCAACGACAAGCCCCGCATACTTTTTACCGGGACCCAGTCGGGGATGGTTGACCTGAATCAGGTCTCCCCATTTGGGCACTTTCCCTTCACGGCCGGTTACAAATGCCGCCATCTGGCGGCGGGAACGGTTGGATTTTGCCAGATACATACCTTCCCGATACACCTGGTCCCGGTTGACCGCACCAAACAGGGTGACCTCTGGGGGTTTTTCGGATCGTGCATCGGGCAACTGACAGAGTACCGTGCGTTCCTGGTAGTTCTTGCTTTCATCCAGATTCATCATCAGCACACTGTCGGCACCGGCTTCCGTGGCCATGACATAATCCACGCAAAAATCCTTGATATTGGCTCCGGAAAAGACCGCCACCGGTGCTGCCTGCTCCTGGTCCCGCAGTATTCGCAGCTGCAGCCCATGACGAATAGGATGGGAACGGCACACCTGACCAATCTGTTCCATGGCAGACCAGAGGTTATTCTCTGTATCAAAGCGACCATCAAAGGTATCGCCCCGGGCTTCCAGCACACCGGCCAGCCATTCCAATTCCGGCAGGTTCAGTTCGGTGTCGGCAAAGTCACCACCATAACGGGCACGAACCGCATCCGCAAAAGCCCATGCCGGGTTACGGGTGACCATGGGCTGGCTCCAGCCAGTGTTGCTGTTCCAGACCGGAATCAGGCGCTGGTCAACGCAGTTTACTTTGGTGCTGACGTTGTTTTCGGAGGCGCGGATCCGAACCGCCAGCAGGGTGACATCACCGTATTCATTGTCATCCGCAATAAACCCCCGCACACCAACCAGCTGGCAGGACTTCACCTCATTGCGTGGCGCCTCGCCGGTGGTCGCGGCTATAACCGCGACAGATATGGATGCACTTCAAGTCATCAGGGTCGTTATTACTGTTGTAGTCACCATCCACATGAAAGCTGGTGCCGTCCAGATTTAATGCCTTGCAGGGCAGCTTCAGATGATTAACGACCTTAATAGCAAGGTGCAGATACAAGTCACTGACGCCAGCG
>OODV01000048.1 GCA_900299555.1 uncultured Endozoicomonas sp. | reverse complement strand
TTCATTTACAGGATATTGCAACGTCTGATCGGAGAACCTTTGCAGGATTTAGGTTAAATAATAATTCATTTTTGATAGCTGCAGCATTAAAACCCGTAAAGAAACAGTAATCACATCCTTCAAGTTACACTACTCATCAGGATATAAACCAAATCATAGGCTTGCACTCCAACGCTTGAGACATTTATAGTCATAAGCATGAGACAATTAATAAAATATCATGCATTCCTGCTCTTTCTGCCTGCCACCCTGATGGCTGAGCCAGAAAAGCCTATCAGTCCGGTCAATGAGCTGGATCTGTTTCAGGTTGTAATGCCCATGCTGATGGTCGTCAGCCTGATCTTCATTCTGGCCTGGCTGGTCAAGCGCTTTAACCCCAAGCTGCCAGCCATGGGAAAAGATATAGAGCTTCTATCAAGTGCTCCGGTATCAAACCAGTCACGCCTGTCTCTGGTTCGGGTTGCCGGCAAAGATCTCCTGATCGGTATTACGCCAACTAATATTACCCTGCTCAAAGACTTTGATGCTCCCGTTGTCGATAGGACTAATGTCAAAGGACAGGCTGATCTGGCAGAACAGTTTAAAAAGCTGCTTCGCTCCAATTCGGGTAGTGATAAATCATCAGAGAAGTCTGACGCCTGAAGCTCGATCAACAATAACAAGCATCATATTAAGCAGCTGATCTCGATATCAGGTTTTTTTGCCTCACCATTTATTTGTCTGATTTTTCCATACCCATTTCTGAATTAATAAACTTATTCAGCACTGAGAACAGGAGTTATACAGGTCGCACACAGGTTATCCACATAATCCTGTACACAACCTGAGAATGGTTGTTTATTGTTCCATCATTTGAGATATCAACATTATCATCTTCATTTCTGTCAGGCAGATCTGCTGGAGGGATTCACGGCTGTCTTCACTGAGATACCCCAGAAATTCATTCTGTTCATCCCGGTCATGCCATTTTTCAGCAGCCATATTTGCCGGGTAATAGTGCAGCAATTTATGCTGAAGGCCATTGTGTTTTTCCTGCAGTACCATCAACATGCCGAGCAGCACTGCTGGCGTGTCCCTTGATATCTCCTGGCGTAGCTTGATGTAATTGAAGTAGAGCATCACGATTCGCTCTGTGCTGTCCCGCAGGCATAAGAGGCAAAGGTAGGATTCATCTTCAATGGGGAGAGCCGTTGAATCTGCAGAAGCTGATGTGATCGCTCCTTTAACACTTTCTCCTGTAACAACAGGTTCCTGAGCACTGAGCCCTTCGACATCGGTATCACTAACCCACGTCATAATAACCTCCTTCCCTGAGGTAGTGTTTTCTTCAGGTTAATCCAATTGACTGATAGATTTCCACAGTTTCCCTGATCAACCCCCTGAATGAGCTGTGGATAACTCCCTTTACCCCTTATAGATGCTACACAAAATAACATCTGATCATTTTTTAACCAGACACATTTTTACTCATACTTCTTTCAAAATATTTGCAGGTGACTGGCTGATAACCCGACGAATACCCAACCACCCTGCAGCACCCAGAACAATGGCTCCAAGCAGCGGTAAAGCAACCCATATAAACCAGACTGGTTGCCAACTCAGCTCGAAAACCCGGGTATTCAGCAAATAACTGGTCAGTTCTGTGCCACAGGCCGCCAGCAAACCAGCCAGAATGCCAAACAACACGAACTCACCAATCTGCATTATCAACAGTTGCCGACGAGTTCCCCCCAAAGAGCGGATCAACGCACCTTCCCTCAGACGCTCATCAATACTGGACTCAATCACTGACATCATTACCAGCAGCCCAGCCAGCAACAGCGCAGCCAGCATTGCCTCCACAGCAATAGTAGACTGAGCCAGCATTTTCTGAACCTGGTTGATCACGGCATCCAGATCCAGCAACGTCATGGTTGGAAACTGGGTAATCAAACCATTGAGTAATAGCTTGTCCTCTGAGTCCAGGTAGAAGCTGTTCAGCCAGGTAGCAGGCATATCCTGCAGAGCTTGTTCAGGGAAAATCATGTAGAAATTTGGCCGGAAAGACTCCCACTGCACTGTCCGTATACTGCTAACGGCCTCTGTGAATTCATTCCCTGAAACCATAAAAGTCAGACGGTCGCCCATATTAATACCGAGTTTCTGCGCAAGTTCGGCCTCGATGGATAGCCCATCATCACTACCCGGTGCCCACCATTTACCTTGTTCAAGGTGATTGTTTTCCGGCAGTGTTTCTGACCAGGTCATATTCAGCTCACGGTTGAGCGCATGGTTATTCTTCTCCTCTTTGGACACCGCTTCCCGAACAGGAACATCATTAATGCGAATCAAACGCCCTCGAATAATGGGGTAAAGCTGGCTGGTATCCACATTACTGGTTTCCAGAAACCTGGAATACGCCTCAACCTCTGATGGCTGAATATTCATGGCAAAGAAGTTAGGCGTCTCTTCCGGCAGTTCATTCTGCCAACGATCCAACAAGTCTGTTCGAAGAATCAACACCACCGCCATGGCCATAAACGTCAGGGTAAACGCCAGAAGCTGGGCTGATGTCTTTCCTTTTCCCTGAATAATTCTGCTGACCCCTGGGCGCCAGAACACCGGCAAATTTGAAAGCCTCTGCTTATTCCCCAGATGATTGAGCAGAAATTGCATGCCCAGAGAAATCATCAATAGCACTGCGCTGGAAGCTATAGCCAGAATAAGGGCCATAACGATCTCACCCGTGTGATACCAGAGCAATAGAAAGACAGCCATCAAAGAGAAGCTGTACACAAGCCAGGAGGCGGCAGGGGCTGGTGACAGATCGCGCCTTAGCACCCGCAGGGGTGAAACGTCCTGTAACCGCAACAAAGGAGCTAAACCAAAACCGGCAAGAGTAATGACACCGGTGGCGCCACCAACCACCATCGGCATTACACCGGGGGCTGGCAGCCAGGCAGGGAGTACGCCCTTGAGCAGTTGCACGACACCTTCCTGAAGTAACCAGCCAATGGCTACACCGGGCAGTGCCACCAGCAAAGCCACAAAAGCCAGCTCCCCAAGCAGTAATTTAAGAACCTGCTGCCGACTGGCACCCAGGCAACGCATCACCGCACAACTGTCAAACCGCCGCTCCGCAAACCGCTGACTGGCCATGGCCACTGCGACGCCAGCCAGAAGCATCGCCGCCATGCTGGCCAACCCAAGGAACTGCTTCAGCCGCACCACCGAGTTACGAAGATCACGTCGGCTGTCGTCAGCCATCATCAACCGCTCACTGGTATCCAAACGTTCTTTTGACCATGTTTTAAATATCTCCAGCGACGAAAGATCACCAGCCAGCAGCGTTTTCCAGCTGACCCGACTGCCCGGCTGGATAATGCCCGTGCTTTCCAGATCCTCCATATTGAACATCAGCCTTGGAGAAAAGCTGTAAAAGTCACCACCTCGGTCCGTTTCCAGGGTAATCGCCCGGGTAATCGTCAACCAGGTATTGCCCAGCATGACCTGATCACCGATATCTACACCCAATAAAGGAAACAGTCGGGGCTCCAACCAGGCTTCACCAGCTCCGGGGGTGTCATTAACTATCTGGTCGGGTGCAAAAGGCTGGTTTGCAGTTCGAATATGCCCACGCAGTGGATAATTGTTTTCCACAGCCTTGGCAGACACCATTTGCATTTCATCCCCAGCCATCACTACGGAAGGAAATTCAAGAATTGTGGATAACTTCAAACCGTGCTTTTGAGCTTCAGCCAGAATCGCAGGCTGAACCGGTCTTGGGCTGCGAATTAACATATCAGCCCCGAGGACTTCCGCCACTTGTCGTCCAAGAGCCAACTGAAGCCGTTCACTGAACAGGGCAATGGCCGTACTGACAGCAACAGCCATCAAAAGAGCAGCGACAAGAAGCCAGAGTTCACCTGACCGCCAGTCCCTGATCAGGAATCGCAAGGAAAGCCCAAAAGTACTTTTTGGTCTGTGGATAACCGCTTTCCCTTGAATACTTTTGGAAGATTTATTCACACTCATGAAATCTCCTCCAGACGACCACCATGCAGTTTCAGTACCCGCTGACAACGTCTGGCAAGATCCATGTCATGGGTAACGAGCACAATGGTCGTACCACTTCCCTGATTGACTTCAAACAGGAGCTCAATAATGGTTTCTCCCGTCTTTTCATCCAGGTTACCGGTTGGTTCATCAGCAAAGAGAATATCGGGTTCTCCGGCAAATGCCCTGGCAATAGCCACTCGCTGCTGCTCTCCACCGGAAAGCTGTCTTGGGTAGTGCTCCAGTCGGTGCTCCAGGCCAACACGGGTTAATAGGTTCTTAGCCCGCTCACCCGGGTTATCCACACCTGCTAATTCGAGAGGCAGCATGACATTTTCGAGAGCAGTTAAGTTAGAAAGTAACTGAAACGACTGAAAAACAAACCCGGTATGCTCCCCACGCACTCTTGCCCGTTCATCTTCATCCAGGTTATCAATGCGTTTTCTGGCCAGACTGACACTGCCAGACGTTGGCAGATCCAGACCCGCCAGAATTCCCAGCAACGTTGATTTGCCGGAACCTGAAGTCCCTACTATCGCAACGGATTCACCGGACTTGATCTGAAGGTCAAGTCCGGACAAGATGGTGAGCGGGCTATCACGGGCAACAACGGTCTTTTCAAGACCAAAGGCAGTCACTGCCAGTGAAGTAGATTCTATCGATGCAGTTGTTTCAGCAGCAGCCTCAGGCGTGAGAGCGTTGGGAGAACTGGAGAGTGCGTCATTCATGAGAAAATCCTTATTTCGTCGTCTTCTTGCCAGCTCAAGGCTGCTTGCTCTTGTCTTACTGTCCCTTCCGGTCATCAACCTTTCAGCTTCAGAAAAAACGCTGCTGATGTACGGCGACAGTCTCAGTGCTGCCTATGGTCTTACGGATATCAATCGGGGGTGGGTGCAATTACTTCAGGAAAAAATCAATCATCACCAGTACCCCTGGAAAATAACCAATGTCAGCATCAGTGGAGAAACCACCGCCGGTGGTCTGAGCCGATTCCGTAAAACACTGGAACAAACCGGGCCAGACCTGGTGTTACTGGAACTGGGTGCTAACGATGGCCTTCAGGGAAAGCCACTGAAAACCATAAAATCCAACCTTGATCAGATGATTGCTCTGACCATAGAACACGATTCTGACATTATTCTCTTTGAAATGAAGATCCCACCCAACTACGGGCCGGTCTATACCCAACGTTTTACAGAAACTTTTCATGAGCTGGGCAAAAAGTGGGGAGTACCAGTAATGCCTTTCTTCCTGAATGGCGTTGCAGGCAGTGATTCACTGAACCAACCCGATGGGATCCATCCCACGGAAGCAGCTCAGCCAATTCTCTTAAAGAATGTGTGGCCTGAACTGCATCCCAGATTAAAGTAGTACCTCGGCGGTTAAACGCCTTACAAGGGCTTAACCACCTCTCGTACTTTATTACTCGAAACCAGTTCCAGAAACTCATCACCCAGCCGCCTGCTCTCATCCACAACCCGCTTCCAATATCTAACACGCTCATCATAGGTAAACCGGGCGAAGTCATTACGATCCGGTATTTTTCGATAGGGAAGTCGATCGACAAATGCCTGAGAGGGAGAAACCAGTACCACATTGTCTGTATTCTGAGGTGATGGCCTGCGATGTTTTAACGCCTTATCAAACCAGCCGGGAATCATCCTTGAGTAAAAGTGTGGATAAAGCACCAGTCCATCGCCTTGGTGAAAACGCATATCAAAATGGTAATCGGTAATCCCACCATCACGGTACCGACCTGCAGGAGCACCCGCTATATTCGACACACTCAGCATCACAACAGGAATAGAGCCTGACGCCATAATGGCATCCACCAGATTAGTTTTTGTCAATCTCACCCGCTCAGTTGGAAAATCATTGGCGTTATAAAACTCTGGTTTCTCTGTAGTCTCATAGGCAGGGTGGTAGAACAGGGTACGGGTAAAAAATGACGACAAATGCTTTCTATTAATCAAATTACTCGTAGCTGCAAGCCCCAGACCTGCAATTTGTAATGGTTTAATATCAGAGGCCGTTAGCCCATGACTTCTAACAGCAATCAGGTTGAAGCGAAAAACAGGATTGTTAAGAATCTGCTCTATGCTTTCGGGCGACACGATATTTTCTACCAGCTCTCTCGCTTTGCGGCTTATTTCAGCAGGATCCGGCTTCTTAGAATAGTCGGTATGAAGGTAGCCCTGTTCAAAGCGTTCATGAGCTGCGAGTGGGTCGTCTTGACCATAACAGCTGAAGCGCCAGCTACCTGCAGAGGTTCCGATAAGATCGAGAGGTGACGTTCTATTGCGGAAATATTCGCCCAGCAGGGCTTTATCCAAACCACTGAGCACAAACCACTTTGGGCCTCCGGAAGCACCGACCATGACTTTGATACTCTCCTGAGGCAGACCATTGGCTCGAATACAGTCCAATGCCTGCGCTCCGGCTCGAATGCTAATCTGACTACCCATATCCCCCTTCCCCCGGAAAACCATTGTGGCAGCAATTCTAACGAATCCTGTAAAGACTATGGGAAGCTATTTACTGTTTACATAAGAAACAAAACTGAGGAAGAACTACAAAGTTCAACTATCTTCAAATCTTCTCGCTGTCCTCTACCTGCAACATTGATAAAAATGGATCACTCATAACATGAAGTCAGATCTGGATTTCAACCCTTTGGCGGAAAAGTATCAGACAACGGACCAGCTTCCTTATCGGAAATACATGGAGCATTGGGCATATAGAAAGGTTCTTGAAGAGCTTGAGCCATGCAGCAGCCTGGATCTTGCCTGTGGCGCCGGGTTTTACTCTGGTTTATTGCTCGAGATGGGCTTCACTCCAGTGACAGGAGTAGATTGCTCAGCTGATATGATATCTCTGGCCAGACAGCACTTTGTGGAGAATAAAGATGCCCAGTTCATCCAATCTCGAATAGAAGATTTTAAGTGTGAAACTCCGTTCCAACTGATCACTGCGGGCTGGTTATTAAACTACTGCGAAGATACAAACCATCTGGAGCAGCTTTGTATCCATCTGAAATCTCTCCTCTCACCAGAGGGAACAATGATCATTACCGTGGACTGCCAGGGAGAGTATGGCTGCAATGATATTACAGATACCGCTTGTGCCAGAATATATCATACTCACCCACTCAAGGATGGAGAGTCATTCCGCATGACACTTCCTGTGACTCCTCCTCTCGATATTTATGCAGTGCATTTCGACAGAGCGACCATTACTCAGGCCATGCAGAAAGCTGGATTCTCAGAGATCGAATGGCTGCCACTTGCTATTGACCCAAAAGGTATCGAGACACTGGGGAAAGAGAGCTGGCAACAAATGATCACCAAACCGCGTATAGGATTTCTGAAAGTTGCCTACTAAGGGCAACTTTCCCAGAATGCCCAGTCACTCCCCATAAGGGTGATTAGTATGCCAATGCTGTGCAATCTGTTCCCGCGTACAGAGCCAGGCTTGGTCTTTTGATTGCACATAATCCAGAAAACGAGCCAGAGCCGCTGCTCTCCCTGGTCTGCCAACCAAACGACAATGAAGACCTATAGACATCATTTTTGGAGATGTTTCACCCTCTTCATAAAGCACATCAAAAGCGTCTTTCAGATAACTGAAAAACTGATCACCACTGTTAAACCCATGGGCGGTGGCAAAACGCATATCATTGCAGTCTAAAGTGTAGGGAACCACCAGCTGAGGTTTCCCAAACCGGTTATCCCAGTAGGGGAGTTCATCAGCATAACTGTCAGCGTGATATAAAAAACCGCCCTCTTCCACCACAAGCTGTTCCGTATTTGGACTGCAGCGCCCGGTATACCAACCGGTAGGGCGCTTGCCTGTGACTTCAGTGTGAATTCGAATCGCTTCCTGCATATGGCGACGCTCTTCGTCCACGCCCATAAACTGGTAATCAATCCAGCGATAGCCATGACTGGCAATTTCCCAACTGGCGTCCTGCATGGCTTTTACGGCATCAGGGTTGCGCGCCATAGCCATTGCTACACCATAGACGGTGACCGGAATCTTCCGCTGGGTAAAAAGTCGATGCAGTCGCCAGAACCCGACTCTTGAGCCATATTCATAAATCGACTCCATGCTGATGTGACGTTCACCTTGATGAGCTGGAGCACCAATGATTTCCGAGAGAAATGCCTCAGAAGCTTCATCACCATGAAGGATGCAGTTTTCTCCGCCTTCCTCATAGTTAATGACAAACTGGACTGCAATTCTGCTATCACCAGGCCATTTAGGGTCGGGAGGAGTTTTGCCATAACCTACCAGATCTCTTGGATAGTCATCCTTGTTATTAAGAGGGTCGAACTTCATTGGGCTCTCCATTTTTTTATTGCCTGCCTGATGCGTTTTATGGCATAAATGCTGAAAAATCTGACCAAATAGTCAAAAAACAAAACATATTCTATCAGGATAAACCGGAGTAAGCCTTACCAAAGGTAATTGCTCTGAGTATAAAGTTAAAATAACAACAGCAGGTTCAAAGCACTTATGAATGTCTCTTCTGATGATCTGGCAGCACAATGGCAGCAAACAAGAATTGATCTGGCGGCCAGGGCGCTTGGTGGCGACGTTCTGGATTCCAGTGATGATTTTTTTGCCGAAAAAGACAACCTGCTATTGGCTGAAGACCCCATTTTCCTTCCTGAAAAATATACAGCCTACGGCAAATGGATGGATGGCTGGGAATCACGTCGCCGTCGTGATGCCCCCGGGTATGAAGGCTGTGACTGGGTAACTGTGCGTCTGGCGTCTGTCGGTGAAATTGAAGCATTAGACGTTGATACACGTCATTTCAAAGGTAATGCACCGGGTGCTGTGCAACTGGACTACCTGCTCGATGATGCAGACCCAAATGAACAAAGTAACTGGCAGCCCCTGACGGATCGAGTGGGCGTAAAGCCAGATTTCAGAAACCTGATTACCCTGGATCAACCAGTAAAAGCCAGTCACATTCGCCTGAGAATCTACCCCGATGGAGGTGTCGCCCGTCTCCGGGTCTATGGCAAGATTCACCTTGATCAGCGCTACCGTTTACCTGGTGAACCCCTTGATCTGGCTGCACTGATGAATGGTGGCCGCTCCGTAGCCTGCAGTGACTCATTTTTCAGTCCAATGCAGAACCTGCTTCTGCCTGGACGTGGTGCCGATATGCACAATGGCTGGGAAACAAAACGTCGGCGCCAGGGTGGTAATGACTGGATGATTGTCAAACTGGCTCTGCCAGGAACCGTTCATCGTGTAGAGGTGGATACATTACACTTTAAAGGCAATTACCCTGATCGCTGTAGCCTTGAAGCGTGCTCCTTTAACGGTGATAACCCTGAAGATGCAGCCGATACCCTGCAATGGCACACCATTCTTCCCGAACATAAGCTTCATGCCCATCGTAATCATTTTTTCCTGAATGAATTGCAGAATACAGAACAGCAATACACTCATGTGCGTTTGAACATATTCCCGGATGGTGGCGTATCAAGGCTTCGCGTCTTTGGTTTTGATAGTGGTTACGAGAATGACTTGAAAGAGGCATGATTCATGACACTTGATGAGCTGAACAGCCTTGATATTGACAGTGCCAGAAATTTTTTCCGCCAATGCTGCACCAGTAATCACTGGCTGGAATCGATGGTGAAGAATCGACCCTATTCCAGCCAGGATGAGCTGTTATCCACAGCGGACAAGAGCTGGTCAACCTGCGGAGAACAAGACTTTCTTCAGGCTTTTGAAGGCCACCCGAAAATTGGCGATGTTAATAGCCTGAAAGCAAAATATGCCAATACCCGTGATATGGCGGGTCATGAGCAGTCCGGTGCATCGACTGCCAGTGACGAAACCCTCAAGGCACTGGCTGACGGTAACACCGCTTACGAAACCCGCTTTGGCTATATATTTATTGTCTGTGCGACCGGGAAATCAGCCGGTGAGATGCTATCACTGCTGAATGACCGGCTGGATAATCAACCGGAAAATGAGTTGAAGATTGCCGCCGCTGAGCAGCATAAGATAACCCGGCTGCGTCTGAATAAGTTGATTGAATGGAGGCAAATAGCATGACCGGCATCAGCACCCATATTCTGGATACCGGCAGCGGGCTGCCCGCTGAAGGGGTTCCTGTATCGTTATCCCGACAGGAAGGTGATCGCTGGATGCCTGTTGGCAGCGGTGTCACCAATAATGATGGCCGTATTCAGAACCTTGCGGCTAATGAACTGAATCTTCCCAAAGGGGTCTATCAGCTGCATTTTGCCATTAAGGATTATTTCCTGAAACAGGGAGTCCAGTGCTTTTATCCGGAAGTAATGGTGACATTTGAAGTCAGTGATGACCGTCATCATCATGTTCCACTGCTATTATCACCCTATGGCTACTCTACCTACCGGGGAAGTTAACACCAGCCATCACGAGCAGCTGATTGGCTCCATGTTATAAGAAAGAGAAGAAGGCACATGGATAAAGAAATACCAGCCCAAACGCTGAAGGTGGAAGTACTGACCCGTGAAGCCTTTGAACCTTTTGGCGATGTACTCGAAACCCGGAACACACCTGTCGTGATTAATCAGGGTCGCTGTCAGAAATACAGCGACCTGACATCAGTCAACACTGATGATCAGGGCTACACGACAATGCATATCTACAAGACGGCACCGATTGGACTTTCCTATCAGCTGGATCTGCTTGAGCGGCATCCACTGGGTAGCCAGACATTCATGCCTCTGGCAGGCCAGCGTTTTCTGATCGTCGTAGCATCTGGTTCAAGTGACAGCACAACACCAGACTTGTCATCCATACGCTGCTTTCTGACCAACGGTAAGCAGGGAATCACCTACCACCCCGGAGTCTGGCATCACCCTTTACTGTCTGTTGATGACGGAGAAGAATATCTGGTCATTGATCGAAAAGGACCTGGGGATAACTGTGATGAAGTCCTGATGTCTGCGTCACAACAGTATATTGTGGAGGTGCCACGATGAGTCAATCGGCTGTATGGCGAGCCTCTGTCCTCCACTTTCTGGATGATCCCTCAAAAGAACAGAACTCAGGGGATAAAAGCTCCTGGGAGTTTTTTGAAGATGGCGCCCTTCTGGTGGAAGATGGTCTGATAACCAGATGCGGGCCGTCCGATCAGGTGCTGAAGAATCTGCCCTCTGGAACAGAAATAAACGACCTGCCCGGTCGGCTTCTGGTCCCCGGCTTTATCGACACCCACGTACATTATCCACAGCTTGAAGTACTGGCAGGTTGTGGTGTTCAATTGCTGGACTGGCTGAACCAGTACACATTTCCAGCAGAACAGAAGTTTTCTGATGAGCATTACGCCAGCGAGGTTGCTCAGTTCTTTCTGGATCAGTGTCTCAGCCATGGAACCACGACAGCATTAGTGTTTGGTACCGTGGCACCTCAGTCCGTCGACGCCTTTTTTGGGGAAGCCCATCAACGAAACCTGCGCATGATCGCAGGCAAAGTGATGATGGATCGTAATGCCCCTGACTATCTGCTTGATACCCCTGAAAGCAGCTATGAAGACAGTAAAGCACTTATTAACAGGTGGCATAATAAAGGGCGGCTGTCTTATGCGGTGACCCCGCGATTTGCCCCTACCTCATCACCCGAGCAGCTGCACATGGCAGGCCGATTGCTGCGGGAGCATGATGGTCTTTACCTTCACACCCACCTATCGGAAAACCCGAAAGAGATTGACTGGGTGCAGGAACTTTTCCCAGACAGCAAACACTATGTTGATGTTTACGATCAACATGGTCTGCTGGGCCCACGATCGGTATTTGCTCATTCAGTTCATTTGTGTGATCACAGTTGGCAGCGTATGGGCAGCTCAGGATCATCCATTGCTTATTGTCCTGGCTCCAACCTGTTTCTCGGTAGCGGCCTGTTCAACCTGAACAAAGCAAAGGCTCATGGTATTCCAACGGGTCTTGGTACCGATGTTGGCGGTGGAACCAATCTCTGCCTACTCAACACGATGAAAGACGCTTATCAGGTATCTCAGTTGCGGGAGGAAACCATCTCGCCGCTTCAAGCTTTTTACCTGGCCACATTGGGTGGTGCGAAAGCACTCCATCTTGAAGACAAGATCGGTAGCTTCCGTAAAGGTAATGAAGCAGATTTTCTGGTGTTAAATCCTGCTGCCACCCCAATGCTTGAGTTTAGAACTAAAAAAACAAAAACATTGGAAGAATTGCTGGGCGTGCTGATGGTTATGGGTGACGATCGAGTCATTGAAAAAACCATCATCATGGGCCAGGAAGCCTGAAACAGCCTTAAGCAGAAAATGCTATCTGCCTCCACTGTGAAGGCAGGAGGCTTAGATCAGCATTTTCATTAATAAAAGAGTATCTGACCATGGAATCCTATCTACAAGAGTGGCTAAACCTGCTATTTCGCTGGCTGCATGTCACTGCCGGTGTTGCCTGGATTGGCGCATCTTTTTACTTCAACTGGCTCGAAGGCCGACTCGAAGCAGCGCCAGCGGACAAACAGAAAAAGGGCATCAAGGGCGAACTTTGGGCCCTTCATGGTGGCGGTATTTATGAGGTTAATAAATACCATCTCGCCCCTGAAAAGCTACCAACAACGCTACACTGGTTTAAGTGGGAAGCTTATGTCACCTGGCTCAGCGGCATGGGACTACTGGCCATCATTTACTACTGGGGGGCAGAAAGTTATTTGCTGGCTGCACAACCTTCCCTGACTCCGATACAGGCAATCGCTATCAGTATTTTCAGCCTGTTAACCGGCTGGCTGATTTATGACGGCTTGTGTAAATCACCGCTTTTCAAGCAGGAAACGCTGTTCAGCCTGGTTCTGTTTTCATTGATTGTGTTTGCCGCCTGGGGCTATGCACAGCTGTTCAGTGGTCGGGCAGCTTATATTCATGTGGGTGCGCTGATTGGTACCATGATGGTAGGTAATGTCTTCAGGGTCATTATCCCTTCCCAGAGAAAACTGGTGGCAGCAGCGGAAAACGGGGACAAAAGCTTTGATCCGAACATTGCGCAGCATGCACTGTTGAGATCACGTCACAATAATTACTTAACACTGCCATTGTTGTTTATCATGATCAGTGGCCACTACGCCATGACGTTTGGCAGTGAGTGGAACTGGGCCATTCTTGCTGTTCTGGCTGCTGCATCGGTTCTGGTTCGTCATTTCTTTAACCGAAGAAACCAGGGCGCTATTTTAACCTGGCTATGGCCTGCTGCTGCAGTGCTCATGCTGACTCTGGCCTTTATTATCCGGCCACAAATGGCAACCCAGCAGATACCCGTGGCTGAACAGCCCGCTTTTGAGCAGAGTGAAATTGTTGAGATTGTTACTGCTCGCTGCAGCACCTGTCATTCAGCAACACCAACGGATCCTCTCTTTCAGTCACCTCCTGGCGGTCTGGTTTTCCACGACTATGACTCCATAGCCAACAAGGCAGATAAGATTTATAGCCAGACAGTGCAGACACAGATTATGCCATTGGCAAACCGCACGGGGATGACCGACGAAGAACGCAGTTTGCTTGGGCAGTGGTATCAGCAAATAAAAGCGGATGGATCGAATGGTTCATGATTTAGAAGCCTCTCTTTGAGAGGCTTTTTTATTTAAACAGATAGTACCATGTATTGCTAAAGCATAGGATAAGGAACTTCCAATACTCCCCTCCCCTCTAAGAATTTTGGTTACAACTAAACAAGCGTAATCAACAAATAAGCTACTTTGAGGGGTTTATAATCATGTTTTCAAACTCAAATATATTCGGCGCAACAGGCCAAACACCTCAACAAAAGCGAGATAACGAGGCTATAAATACAATAGAAAAACCTAGAACAGCAGCATCTTCGATGACGGATGCTCAAAGAAAAGTTTCATTAGCAAATTTAAAAGACAGTGTAGTAAGTAGGAATACTTTTCTAAAGCCTGTGAAATCTGATGCAACTGTGCAGACAGAATTTGCTCGGCTGCATTTTTATTGTCCACAAGGCCTTAACTACTTTGTATGCTCTGACTGTGATAAGGGAGGCAAGCTCGTGAGCGATCCCCGAGAGGGGGGGCTAAATACTTTAATAGACTTACACAATAAGCAACAGCCCGCAGGATCAACATGCATTAAACCAAAGGCTGCAGAGGTGCACACGCCTTCCAGCTTATATATGCCAGCCCAACAAGCACCGCAAGCAGCACTTTATCATCAAAACCCATCAGCAATGCCAATGCAGGGAAGTTCTTATCCTCAACCTCCATACCAGGGATTTCATCAACCCCATACTTATCATCGCCCATGAGAAGTTAGCTGGGCTCATTTAGACAACCTAAGTTTCACTTATTTCAACAGGGTCTTGTGAGATATAGAACTGGCTATCTCATTATAAGAATGCTTAATATGCTCGGTGAGACGAAAAGACTTGATCATCATTCAAGTCTTTTCTGGCTTATTTTTAGGAGGAGAAAACGGCCAATAACGTTCTTTTTAAAAACTATAAAAGAGTTTATTTAATAAAGTGCTGACGATAAAAGCGAAGCTCATCAATAGACTCGCGGATATCTTCCAGTGCAAGGTGAGTACCTTTTTTGGAAAACTGGGTCAGTAATTCCGGTTTCCAGCGACGTGCCAGTTCCTTCAGAGTACTAACATCAATATTCCGGTAGTGGAAGTAGTCGTTAAGTTCTGGCATATAGCGCCAGAGAAAGCGGCGATCCTGACCTATGGAATTACCACACATTGGGGAAATGCCCTGATCAACGTGCTTACGGAGAAAGTCCAGGGTATTTTGTTCAGCCTGCTGCTCACTGATGGTGCTTGCTCTTACCCGATCAGTCAGGCCTGTAGCACCATGGGTATTCACACACCATTCATTCATCGCATTCAGAACTTCATCGCCCTGATGAACAGCTATAACCGGTCCTTCCTCCAGAATGTTTAACTGGCCATCGGTAACAATTGTCGCGATCTCAAGAATCCGGTCATTTACTGGATCCAGACCCGTCATTTCCAGGTCGATCCATATGAGATTTTCCGATTTAGCCATCCAACACCCAGTAGTCACTGTTTAGAAAATATGGACTGTTCTTTAATTATCAGCCAGTTAGGCAAAAAACTAGCTTATTCAATGTATTATAGACAGCCGCAATTATCTGACCTTTTTATGAGCCCTTTTCTGACAAAAGCTGAATCAATTTAAGAGCAGATAACGAATGAGCTGACATAATAAGTCTACTTCATTCATAATTGCAGCGAAATCAGTCCAATACAAATTTATGATCTGTCTTTCACCACCTCTATCAGGAATAAACCGATTCGTAAGAAATGCCTAGTTT
>OODV01000071.1 GCA_900299555.1 uncultured Endozoicomonas sp. | reverse complement strand
AGCGGGAGTTTCATGACATTTTTGGGGATGAATGTGTTTTGAAATTCCTATGCATCAAGGAAAACCCCCAACATCATTCATAAGGACTATAAACTCATCGCATAAGAATCATGAATGACTGCCTATTCAGACAATAAATTTCTAAATCAGTTGAATCCGCCATAACCTAGCGCCCATGAAACAATAACAATAATAATGGGATGGAGTGTGTGCATTGAAGGTTTTGTTTTCTACCCTTGTTTCTACAATCGCCAGTGCACTACTGTTCAGTGCAACAGTTGTGGCAGTAGCGCCGGAATCCCCCCGGCCTTCCGGCAATAATAAGGTTCCTGCCGAACTCCCCTTTGCGGTGACTGAAGAACGAGCACGATGCGCCAGTTATGAGCCATTGAAAAAGCCTTTTTTTGGCGACCTCCATGTTCACACCAGCTATAGCTTTGACTCTTTTGTTTCCAGCCAGAGAAATACGCCATGGGACGCCTACCGGTATGCCAAGGGAGAAGCGATTACCCTGCCAGATGAAAGAGGTGACCAGAAAGTCATTGCCCAGATCCAGCGCCCCCTGGACTTCACAGCAGTCACGGACCATGCCGAGTTTCTGGGACAGATCAATATCTGTACCGATGACCCCACTGAACCAGGTTACTGGTTTCCCTACTGCATGATGACACGAAGCAATACCTTGCCAATACAACTGCTGGCGGCAAGTTACTGGCAAGATCTGGGGGGCAGTAGCACCCGGGAGAACAGGGATAAATCCTTTGCCTGTACCCTCTCTGACTGTGATGCAGGGCAAGCCAAATACTGGAGTAATATCCAGCAGGCTGCAGAAGATCATTATGACCGCACCGAAGCCTGCAATTTTACGACTATGGTCGGTTATGAATACACCGATGCTCCTGAGTACAAGAATATGCATCGGAACGTCATCTTTCGGAATGACAAAGTCGCCGAAAAAACCATCTCAACCTATGAAACCGGCAGTTATAACTACCCCGAACTCTGGAAAGAACTCCGGAAAGAGTGTACAGATAAAGGTAATGGCTGTGATGTTATCTCCATCCCCCATAACCCTAACCTTTCCGGCGGCCTGATGTTCCGTGACCCACTCAACGATGAAGAGCGGGATAATCGAATCTATTTTGAGCCTCTGGTTGAGCTGGTTCAGCACAAGGCGGCCTCTGAGTGCCGTTATGATCGACTGGCAGGCCGGGGTGTCCAGACCCAGGACGAACTCTGTGGTTTTGAACAGGCCGTGGCTGACAACCTGAGTATGCTCGGAACGGTTTACGGCAAAGTAATGACAGAGACGGCCAAACCCGTCCCGGTGGAAGAGTATGCGCCACGCAACATGGTAAGAAATGCCCTGAAAGATGGCTTGAAGCTTGGCCAGGAAACGGGGGTTAACCCATTCAAGATGGGCTTCATTGGTTCCACCGATACCCACAGTGCCACACCAGGTGGAGCGGAAGAGGACAGCTACACAGGTCATCTGGGCAAACGGGATGCCGGTTATCGAAATGTACAGGATCACTTTTTTGATAACCCCGGCGGTCATGCCGTAGTCTGGGCTGAAGAAAACTCCCGGGACAGTATCTTTAATGCCCTGAGAAACCGTGAAACCTACGCCACCAGTGGCACCCGCCCTATTGTCCGTTTTTTTGCCGGCTGGGATTTCACTCCGGAAATGTGCGGTTCCTTTGACCTTGTGCAACATGGGTATAACCGCGGTGTTCCCATGGGCAGCGATATGAAGCCAAGACCTGGCAATGAAGCACCCACCATACTGATTACTGCATTGAAGGATCCGGGTATTTATGGTCATCCCGGTACTGACCTGCAACGACTTCAGGTCATCAAAGGCTGGGTAGATGAAAACGGCAAAACTCACGAGAAAGTAATCGATATTGCCGGCGACCCGAATAATGGAGCCACAGTCAATAAGAACACCTGTGCGCCCGAAGGCCAGGGATATACCAGTCTGTGTGGCGTATGGCAGGATCCGGAATTTGACCCTGAACAGCCTGCATTCTATTACACTCGTGTCGTAGAGAACCCCAGCTGCCGCTGGAGTACTCTACAGTGCAAGTCCTACGGTGTTGACCCTTTCTCACCCCAATGTAAAGCACAGGCTGCAGAGCAGACTGAAAATATGGATGATTTTGGCGATGTTTTCGGTCGTTGCTGTATCGACCCAGAGACAGAGCCATTTTACTCACCCACGATTCAGGAACGTGCCTGGACGTCACCGGTCTGGTACACCCCGGAAGGTAAGGAACCTATCAAAACAGCTTCTACTGAAAGGTAATTCACCATGATAAGACGTATCGGCAGGCGTCTGCTGTTGTCACCATTAATGCACTGCCTCTGGCTTGGCCTGACCCTTCTCTGGGTCACTGCCGAGCCTGAGCCAGCCCCGGTGATTGCGATCAGTGAGCAGCAGATAAAAGATCTTCAGGTTCAGTGGCAGTTACAGACCGGCAGGGTCCCCAACACCCAGCAGACAGAACGACTGATTGCGGTCAGTGTTGAACATGAGATTCTGTTTCAGGAGGCCATGAACCGACGGTTCGATCAGTTGCCTGTCGTCAAAACCCGGCTGCAGCAACTGGGTGGATTTCTGAAACTGACCGATGGCGATGCCAGTGACCGTGAAAGGGAGGCATTGAAACTGGGGCTCGATCAAACCGATCCGTTGATTCGTCGATACCTGATCTCGGCCATGCAGGAAGTGATTGCGGCTGAAAGCCCGATTGAAGAGCCGGATCAAATAGCGCTTGAAGCTTATTACCAGAACCATAAAGAGCAATACCGGCAGCCTGCCACAGTGAAAGTCAGCCATGTCTTTTTCGGCGGCTTCGGACAGCGAGCCCTGGACAGAGCAAATGGCCTGCTATCCAGTATGCCAGCCAGCACAGATGAAGCCATTCAGTCCGGTGACCCATTCTTTCATGGTCATCAGTTGCCATTGCTCAACGAACAGCAGTTATCGAAAAAGCTGGGCCAGGAGTTCGCTCGCCAGGTGATGACGCTTGGGTCAGGTCAGTGGCATGGCCCTGTTGCCTCCAGCTATGGCTATCACCTGATCATGATCGAAGAGAAACAACAGGGAATGTTCCGCCCTCTGGCTGACGTGGCTGAGAATATTCGCTCCCACATTCTCCGGGATAGACGACTGTCGATGTTGGATCAGGAAATAGAAGCGATGAAGAGAAACTACATTATTGAGATCGCTGATGTCAGCCTTGATGCCTCAACCATCACCTTCCCGGATTTCAGCAGGAGCCAAACCCTATGAAGCATGGAGTACTGCTTATATCACTGCTACTGATGCTTGTGGGAAAGGCCTGTGCACACCCGATGGCGCCTGGACTCTGGGTCATGAATGAGCAAAGCCCCGGACACTACCAGGTGATCTGGAAAACCTCATTAAAGCCCATGCCCGGTATCAGCCCTGCGCCCATTCTCCCCGAAGGCTGCATCAGCGATGGCCAGCTGAGTGGTAGCAAAGAGGGAACCGGAAATGTCGTTCAATGGACGACAGACTGCTCCTCCATAGAGCGTATAGGCAGTGAGTACCGGGTGGAAGGTCTGGATGGCAGCCCATCTGGCGTTCTGTTCCGTATGATAACGCTGGATGGCAACAGCTATCACCGAATGCTCAGCAGTGATGACCCATCAATCACCATTGAGCCTGCACCCAGTGCCCTAGAGGTTATGTGGACCTACGTGGTTTCCGGCTTTGATCACCTGCTTTCCGGGTTGGACCATGTCTTTTTTGTCATCATGCTGACACTTTTGGTGGGCTGGGGAAGACAACTGTTCTGGACCATTACCCTGTTTACCCTAGGGCATTCTGTCACCCTTTCGTTAACCGCACTGGGTTATGTCAACTTCCCTGTGATGCTGGTTGAATCCATTATTGCCCTGAGCATTGTGGTGGCAGCTGCAGAAGTGATTCGCAGTGATAAAAGCAGCCTATTCAGACGACACCCTTGGTTAATGTCCGGAGGGTTTGGCCTGCTGCACGGCATGGGGTTTGCCGGTGTATTGAGTGAGTTTGGTCTGCCACAAAATGATATCCCCCTGGCTCTGGCCGCTTTCAATATCGGCATCGAGGTTGGGCAGTTGCTGGTGATTGCCGCCTTCATGGTGTTGTGGAAAGGTTTGCTGATGGTTAAATCTGACTGGTCCCAATGGTCGCAGAAACTGGCCAAACTGCTTCCTGCCTATACCATTGGTGCAGTGGCGGCTTTATGGTTCTGGCAACGAACCGGGATTGAACCGCTGCTTGCCGGTTAACCACAAACTCATTCCTGTTCTTTGCGGGAATGATAATGATGCTCCCATAAAGAACACACTAGACCCTAGCAGCTGTATCGATGATCAGCTGCCGCAGCCATTGGTTAGCCGGATCCTCTTCTTTCGCAGTAGACCAATATAGATGCAGGGCTTTTTCTGGCACCTTGAAAGGCAACTCGAACGTCACCAGATCGAAATTTGCAGCGAGCTTTCGAGGGATAGTCAGGGCAAGGTCGGTTACTTTTACCAGCTCCGGTGCCACCAGGTAGTTCTGCAAGCGAACTGCGATTTTTCTCTTTTCCCCAATTCTATTCAGTGCCAGATCAACATGCCCCGGTCCTTTCGGCCTTGAGGAGGTATGAATGTGGTTCAGTTTTAAATAAACGTCCAGTGTCATATTTTGATGAACTACTGGATGATCTTTCCGCACCATACAAACGTAATCATTGCTGAGCAGCAGCTGGTTTTGCAGGCGTTGGTCCATTATTTGAGGTGCCTGAATACTGAAGTCCAGATGAAAGGACGTGAGGTTTTCCACCACTTCATCCTGAGGAACATAACGGGTTTCCAGCACAATACCAGGAGCCTGTTCGCGAAGGGCAGGTAGTAATGTTGGCAGCAGCAGTGCAGAAGACAAATCGCTCATACTGATACGAATAACTTTTCTGGTTTCTCTGGGATCGAAGTGGCTCTTACTCATTAATCCATTATTTAATAACCAGAGTGACTCACGGACTGGCCCAATCAGGTTTTCGGCAAAGGCAGTGGGTTTCATCCGGTCGCCATAACGTTCAAACAGTGGGTCATCCAGAGAATTACGAAGGCGGGAAAGGGCATTGCTGACAGCAGGCTGAGTAATATTGAGAATTCTGGCAGCTCGAGTCAGATTCCCTTCTCGATAAATCACTTCAAAAACGATAAACAGGTTGAGGTCGATTTTGGCCAGTTGCATTTTTATGGTTTTTTCTAGCTTGGATAATGGCTACGACATCTTATCGCAGTTTATTTATGCCTCCAATTAATTGACAGGGTGATGACAAATATCTGGAATTAGCGAGAGTAAAAATAATACCTCGCTCCCATGCTCGGTATGGAAACGAGGCTGCTTCTATGGCTATTAGTGCAGACAACACTTCTTGAATTTTTTACCACTTCCACAGGGGCAGGGGTCATTTCTGCCAACACCGGCAGGTGAGGCATTAAATGGCGTTGATGGTTGAGCATTTTCCCCATGCTTTGGAGCCGTCTGATTAATCACCATATTCTCCAGGTTGGCTAACAGCTCATTGCCCTCGCCTGAATAACAGGTCAGCTGTCTCAATGCAGCCACCGCATCATCCAGGTAGCAGTAAAACTCACCTTCCTGTTTCATTACCGATTTGTTAATCACTTCCGGAGCCACACCACAGCGCAGTTTAAGCTCGTCTAACGTGATGTAATAGGTATCCGCCCACTCTTTTTCATAGAGGTCTTTCAGGGCTTCCATAAAACTCTCAGGCTGAGTGTTATAACAAGCCTGAACCCAGGCATTCCAGACCTGATTCTTTTCCTGTTCAAGACCATACTCATAGAGCTGATGCAGATAAGTCGTCAACTCCTGAAGCTCAAGGTCTCCCTGTTGATAACGGACAACCAGAGATCCCAGAGCCGCATCCCGGACATATTCATCAATACTGGTGTTTTCAATGATGGATTGCAGGGGGCGAATATCACCCGGACAGAGTGTCGCAAAGATCTGGCTTAGCCGGTCACAGACCACCTCATCAAAATCATCACCAATGGCAATGTTGTCTTCAGAGCTCATGGTGCTGAACAGGTCAATGACAATAGGCCAGGCCGCGGGTTCACGAAACTGCGTCAACAGATAAAGCGCATGAAGTGCCAGACGGCTTTTTGAAGATGAACTGCTCCGCTTGCCACGGATTTTCACCGCTTCAAGAGCCTCCAGAAGCACCGGTGTGATCTCTTCCTGATGCTGGGCAGCTTCTCTTAATGCCGACAGAGGCAGTTCACTGGATACCAGGGAAAGGCTTTTTTTCAGCCTGGAGATATCCTCGGTAGAAAAGGGCATAACCAGTTAATCCAACATATAAACAAATTGGGCGCTAGGATAGACCTTCACGACGTTAAGATACAGCTCTTGAGGCTTGTACCAGATTATTCTTTTCCAGAGCTGTGTATATCTTTCGAGCCGTTTTAGCCAGCCTGTGGATATCTCCAAGGTTTGGTTTATCACCCGCATTGAGGCGCATGCTCCAGTCTGACAATTCCTGATCCAGAAACTCCAGTAGTTTTTTGGAACACCCTTTACAAGTTCCTGAGCATAATTCTGCTTCAGATAGACCAAAAGGAATTACCCCTCGAATATCATTGATCAGAGAAGTCATTGCATCCGGCGTTGAAGGTTTCATGACAGCTTCTTCAAATGGAAGTTCCAGTTAAGAAAACGGAAAAGGTGAGAATGGCATCAGAACAGGGTAAATTGCGATCCGCATTATCCCCAGATGACTTATCCTGGTTTTATCCCGATAATCTGCGAATGAATGATACTTTTATTGTCCCCTGCTGTAACGAGCCATTAACCGAACTCTATCGCGATGAGTGTATCGTGGTTGTTAATAAGCCTGCAGGCCTGCTCAGTGTTCCCGGAAAGCCACCCAACCATGAAGACAGTGCCCTGTCACGATTGCAGAAGATAAATCCTGAAACCCGCGTTGTGCACCGTCTGGACATGTCCACATCCGGCCTTATGGTGTTTGGGCTTGATGCTGATAGCCACCGCGCATTGAGCCGGCAATTTCAGGACCGTACGGTCGAAAAAGAGTATGTCGCCGAAGTCTGGGGACAACTGGAAAAGCCTGAGGGGAAAGTAGAACTGCCACTTCGCTGTGACTGGCCAAACCGCCCGAAACAGATGGTCGACCATGAGCTGGGAAAACCCTCACTGACACTGTTTAAAAAGATTGAAAACCAGCGACCGGAGTTTGATCGTGTGTTACTCAAACCCGTGACCGGGCGTTCTCACCAATTAAGAGTTCATTTAGCAGAGCTTGGGCATCCTATTCTTGGTTGTGAGTTTTATTCACACCCAGAGGCTCAACAGGCCAGTAACAGACTCAACCTGCACGCAACTAAACTCAGCTTTATGCATCCATTAACTGAAGCACCTGTTACTTTTATTTCGGATGTTCCGTTTTAGAAACGCTTAAGAAGCTTCGGAAGGCGCATTAATAGCAGCATCGACCAAGGCCTCTTTATTTCTCAGCATATTGAGATACCTTGAAGATACCTGCATAAAACCACTAAGCTCAGAGCCATCCAGCACCCGATGGGTTCTTAGCTTAGCCCTCATTGCATCAACAGGGCGGCCATCCACATACACTTCGTAGTGAAGGTGCGGCCCTGTGGATAAACCCGAGTTACCGGATAAACCAATAACTTCTCCACGACGAACCTGCTGACCAGCCTTAACCTTCAGCTGACTCAAATGCAGGTATCGGGTGATATAGCGGCGCCCATGCTGAATCTCGATATAGTTTCCGGCTGTAGGATGGCCTACCACCGACTCAACCACAATACCATCTGCCGTTGTTATCACCGGTGATCCCACCGGAACAGACCAGTCTGTCCCTTTATGTTCACGAATCTGACCAATAATCGGGTGCTGTCTCAATAAGTCAAACCCGGAACTTACCGGATACTCTTCCTTGAGAGGTAAGCGTAAAAAGGTTCTTCCGAGCAGCTTTCCTTCTAAGGTGTAATAACGACCGTCACTATATCGAATTGCCGTTAATGTCCTCCGCTGTTGATAAATCTGTGCAGCCAGAATTCGAGTATCATCCGCCAGTTGATCTCCAGAAACCTTTTCCAGCAGAATTTCAAAGCGATCACCTCGATGAATATCCCGACTGAAGTCCAGCTGCCACTGAAAAATATTGGCAAATTCGCTCATGGCTGATGGCGATAAACCTGCTACTTTTGCACTGGCGTAAAAGCTTTGTTTAATTACTCCACCAATACGCACAGTCTCCAACGGCCTTTTTTTATCATCCACTGTTACAGTGAAGGTGTCTCCTCCAGCCTGTATTACTTTTGAAAATGACAGTACCTCACCAGAAACGGTAGTTATTTCCAGTTTGATAACTCGATTATCATTACTCAGCTGATAACGGAGAATATCAATCTCTCCCGATTGACTGATCCAACCTGCACTTTGTGGAATTTTCATCAATAGATTCAGGTCAGCCAGCATAAGGCCTTCATTAATAAAAATGGTGGTCAGGCTTTCATCTGGGCTGACTTCATACTCATGCCATAGGATGCCGCTTTCTGCGTGATCCAGAATCTCAAGCAGAGAGTTTCGGGCAGGGGAACTTAAATAGCTTTCCAATTCAATCGCATTATTCAGCAATGAAATGGAGTCCATAGGATCATCAGCAGCCCCAACAGGCGAAAATGCGTAATTGAATGAAATCAAGAAGGATAAAAAGACAGTCTTTGCTGCTTTCCTGATGAACACCATGAATCTGACCTGTTGAAGTTCGATTCAAAGAGTATCTCGTGATACGGGAAAGAGCCCTATGCTGACTTGCACTTAAACAACGATAGTCAGGAAATACCCCTGATATTCAAGTGATAAAATCAGCTCAATTCGATACGGTATTTTCTTATTCAAATGAGGCTACCATCAGATTCTGTTAACAGAACCTGATGTGGGAGGATTTACATTCAGGCAGTTCATGGTACCAACAGAGCAAATCGCATTGTCGATACCACAAGCATTATTTGGATTTACTCAACACCCTGGCTGCGCAGATAGTCATCATAAGTACCATGGAAATCCACTACACCGGAATCTTTGATTTCAATAATCCGTGTTGCCAGCGATGAAACGAACTGACGGTCATGGGAAACAAAGATCAATGTGCCCGGGTAGTTTTCCAGCGCCAGGTTCAGAGACTCAATGGATTCCATATCCATGTGGTTGGTAGGTTCATCCATCAACAGGATATTGGGTCGCTGCTGGATCAGTTTACCAAACAGCATACGACCCTGCTCACCACCGGAAATGACCCGAACGGACTTTTTCAGGTCACTCTGAGAGAACAGCATCCGCCCTAATACGCCGCGAATGACTTGCTCGTCATCGCCTGGGTTCATCCACTGACTCATCCAGTCGAACAGGTTCATATCCATATCAAAGTCAGAACTGTGGTTCTGGGCGTAATAGCCAATGTTGGCATTTTCTGACCATTGAAGCGTTCCGGTACGTGGAGCCATTTGGCCAGCCAGCGTATGCAGCAGGGTGGTTTTACCAATACCGTTCTGACCGATAATGGCAATACGCTCACCTACCTCAACCATCATATTCACTTTGCTGAACAGGTCATCTTCATAGCCCTGGCTCAGATTTTCCACCACCAATGCATTCCGGAACAGCTTCTTTTCCTGCTCAAAGCGGATAAACGGATTCTGGCGACTGGAAGGCTTAATCTCAGCCAGTTGAATCTTGTCAATCTGCTTCGCTCTGGAAGTCGCCTGTCTGGCTTTGGAAGCATTGGCAGAGAAGCGGCTGACAAAGGATTGAAGTTCGGCAATCTGGGCTTTCTTACGGGCATTATCAGCCTGCAGACGCTCACGGGCCTGAGTTGCTGCCGTCATGTATTCATCATAATTGCCTGGCATTACCTGCAATTTACCGTAATCCAGATCGGCCATATGGGTGCAGACACTGTTCAGGAAGTGACGGTCGTGCGAGATGATGATCATGGTGCAGTCACGCTGCTTCAGGATACCTTCCAGCCAGCGGATAGCATTGATATCCAGGTTGTTGGTCGGTTCGTCCAACAGCATAATTTCAGGGTCTGCAAACAGCACCTGAGCCAGCAGCACTCGCAGCTTCCAGCCGGGGGCAACTGCGCTCATCAGTCCATAATGCTGTTCAATAGGAATATCCAGTCCCAGCAGTAGTTCTCCTGCACGGGCTTCTGCAGAGTAACCATCCATCTCACCAAACTGAACTTCAAGGTCTGCAACCCGCATACCTTCTTCTTCCGTCATTTCGGCTTTGGCATATATGGCATCACGCTCTGCTTTTACTTTCCAGAGCTCTTTATGCCCCATAATAACAGTATCGATGACCGTATAGTTTTCATAGGCAAACTGATCCTGACTAAGTTTGGCCATACGTTCGTGCGGATCTTTGGTCACCGTTCCTGAGGTTGGTTCAAGCTCACCGCCAAGGATTTTCATAAAAGTTGACTTACCACAACCGTTGGCACCAATGAGTCCGTAACGGTTACCTTCGCCAAACTTGACGGATATGTCCTCAAACAGGGGCTTGTCACCGAACTGCATGGTGATGTTGGCTGTAGAAATCAAATTTATTGTCCTGCTCTATTTAATTAATCAGAAAGTGCGGCGCAGACTACAGTGACTATTCCCTTGAGCCAATAGGTAGTTTACAAATTCTGCCAGTGTAATTTTTAGTAATACCCCACACCCAAAACCGTAGTTAGTTTCAGGCTCCTGCATTAGCTCAGAGAAATATCGGCCAGACCTTCCGGAATATCAAGCCAAGGGTGTTACCGTCGCTCATTTTAACAGCTCAGATACCCCGCCACTAAACCTGATGTGTTTAATTCGGCGGTAAGCATAGTGTGACTCTTCTCGCAGGTTTCGCTCACAAACCAGCAAATCGCTAGTGATCAATATAGAGTTTACTTAAAATCACAAGAATTTTGTTTATAAACGTAATTTAAGGAAAAAAGCATTTTTCATGGAATATATAAAAACGCTTTTTATCGTATTGCTGTTAACGACTTTGACAGCTTGTAAGAGTGGAAGCTCTGACGACTCTGGCTCAAATAAACCCGAGCCTGATCCTGTCGACCAGGCTTTACAATCAGCTTTTCAAACCGGTGATGCATCCGGAATAACTTCAGCAGACTCTGTCATACAGAAAATCGATAACGTCATCGCGACAGGGCATGGCCAGTTTAACTCTGTCATTTACCGCCTGTTCCAACTGAATGCGGATGGTTCAACCAATGCCAATAGCCTGACCAATATCGACTGGGATGTTACCCACGACTCAGCCATCATTGCACCGGAATTTGGCAAGTCCGCAACGTTTCTTCAGGCCAATGCTTCCGATAGAAGCGAATTTGATCCTTTAAAACCCGGAGCTCTTGGCGTACTCGGCGAAGAAGGTAACAGCCGGTTCATCGCTTTATCATCCAACCCGATGCGGGTCTGGAAACGGTTTCCCAGTGCCATTAATGCACAAGCCAACCAGTTAATGGTGAACAGCATTGACTGGCTCGCAGGGCAGTCTCTCAACAGTACTGCCCCAATGAACATTGTGATCGCCCAGATGGATGAGTCACATTATTTCCCGGATCAATCCAGCACACGACTTTGGCTGGATACCTTTATGCCGGGACGGGTCAGTTACAACGATCGGGCAGCCTGTAATGGCGCAGCCCTTTCTAACTGCCTTGAGGGTGCTGATGTGCTAATCGTTTCTTCTTTCGGAGAGCTGACTGAAGGCCTGAAAGACGGCATCAGAAAAGCACGAAGCCAGGGCATTGGTATTCTGTACCCTCACTACTATCGTGATGATAATGCCATCAGCCAATATCTCCTTCCGGCACTCAACGCAAATTTCGTCGCCAATAATTACTGGAGTTATCTGATTCTCAGGGGCTTCAACATTGTTGAGTGGGGAAATCCTCTATCCACTGAAGTTGCAGCAGTAAACCGCCTGCTCACTACCCTGAAAAATCAGGGAAACAATATTAATTTTGCCCAGTACAATGGCAGTGACTGCTCAGAAGCCGATGGTTTTAACGACGACTTCCTGAATGGCTTACAAACCATGCAGGGGCAGCTCCGGCAACTGGACAGAAACAAGCACGCTATTTTCACATCAGCTAACGACGATAAGGCGCTCTGGCGATGGCTGGTGCTTCTTGCTGATTATTATAGGGCAGAAACCAAGTACCCTCTGGATAAGTTGAATAACACCGAGGATTTTGTAAAAGCGGCATTTTCAGATTTTGGTGTTTATCAATACCGTTCAACCAGCGCTGTTCCTGCTGATCTGGGTAATTTCGGGCGAACTGATTTCAGCCATGTAACACCGAGTAGCAAGACCATCAACATCACCAGTAAAGTGCCTTTCCGTTCAGCGGGTGTCTTTGTCATGCCCGGCAAGCCAGTCACTGTTCAACGTGTTGATAATACAGAAGCTGTCGTCAGTGTTTTTGTCAACTCCATCCGTGATGGGGCCACTCACTGGCTGGATAATGATGGCTATAAACGTCCCCGTTATCTGTGGGGGCAGGAAATGATTATTGCACCGGGTGAAACCCTCACCTTTACTTCTCCAAATGGCGGCCCTCTTCAACTGCGATTTGACCGTAATGACCAGCAGGTCAGCCTGAAGGTCAGCAATGTCGGTCTGCATCCCTACTGGACAAAACCTGAAGACAATGAGGCGTTTGCAGAGGCTCTGGCGAAAGGCGATTTTGACTGGGCTGAACTGGTCACTGACGGTTTTGAAGTCCACTCCCGCCTGGACCTGATGCGCCAATCCATGAGTAACTGGAATAACTCGGCAGCCGATCTGGCAACAGTGACTGATCGCTATATGTCGAATCTGCCTCATATGCTGGCAGGCTTTCGGGGGGATCGTATTGATCAAGACCCCGAAATTATCCAGTTCGCCGAACAGCAGGGGTATAGCATTGATCTCATTGATCACGTTAAACACATGAATGCAGACCAGGCCACCTGTGGTTACGGTTGTTCTGGCAACCCTTACGACGCCTACTGGGCATTTGATCCACTGGGGCATGGCGACCTTCATGAACTCGGCCATGGTCTGGAGAGAAAACGCTTTTTATTTGAAAGCTGGACTCCCGGTCATACAGCCACCAACTTCTACTCTTATTTTTCCAAGTCCCGTGCTTACCAGGAAATGGGTAAAGCACCTTCCTGTCAAAACCTGCCCTTCAAAACACTGTTTGACTGGTTGCAGGAGTCCCAGAACTCAGAAGACCCACTAGCGTCCATACAGAGTAAAGACTTCAAGAACTGGAGCAGTGGAGCCGCCATTTATCTGCAGATGATGATGGCAGCCCAGAGTCAGGGGGCGTTAACCGATGGCTGGATGATATTGCCAAGGCTTCATATCCTCGAACGGGAATTTTCGCGGGCACTCAGCAACAGTGATACCTGGAATGTCAAGCGTACCTCGCTGGGGTTCAGTGAATACACGTGGGAGGAAGCAAAAAGCATTTGGAGTCCAACGCCTGAATTGCACAATGACTGGCCATCCATTGCACTGTCGATGGCCACTGGCCGCAATATGCTCAATTATCTTTATAAGTGGGGACTGACCAGCAGCGCCAAGGCTCAAAGCCAGATAACGGCTCTGAATCTTCCCCCCATGGAAGCCATCTATTACAAAACCGATGGTAGTCAGTTCTGTGAACAGTTTGACAATCCTGAGATTCCCATCGAGAAAGGAATGGTGTGGGATACCCCGGTAGCACCTTAATCTGGCTATTCCATGCAGTACCAGCTGGAACTGCAGAAACCAGCAGCAGTTGAATATCCGCCAGAGACCATTAAACTCTCTGGCTTTTAACCATACTGTCCATCCTAATGCCCATCCTACTTCGTTGCCCTATCTGTTATGAAGCGCTGTCCTCAACACAAAAAAGCGCTGTGTGCAAAAACAATCACCAGTTTGACCGGGCACGCCAGGGCTACCTGAATCTGTTACCCAGCAATAAGAAACGGAGTAAAAACCCCGGTGATGACCAGATGATGGTCGATGCCAGGGCACGCTTTTTAAATCACGGTTACTATCAACCCCTCAGCTTTAGAGCTTAGGTATTACGGACGTTTGAGAAGTTTATTTCTGAAATTAATAAAGCATTTCCAGTGTAACTTCTGAACTGGCCAATTCTCTTATATTACCGACTCTACAAGCAGTCTATGCTGCTCTGGGTTTCGACATTCATGATAA
>OODV01000002.1 GCA_900299555.1 uncultured Endozoicomonas sp. | reverse complement strand
TGAATGGCTCCGGGGTCAGAGATATCGGACGTGTCCTTGAGATCAGTCCAACGACGGTATTGGCTTGCTTAAAAAATTCGACCCGCCAGCAGTAACACAACTCCCCCTTCGAAACTGCCCAAGTCAAGACCATCTTCGAAATGGATGAACAGTGGTCATTTGTTGGTAGCAGGAAGCAGCAACGCTGGCTGTTTTATGCATGGGAGCCACGTTTCAAGAAGATCATTATTAATTTTCCAAGCTCATCAAACCAGAAATTCTACCCACGTTAGAAACACCTGCTACACTTTTCCGACTTTGTTCTGTTAGTCATTAACGATGCGTATTTATGGCCTTGGATTAACTTTATCAGATGGGCCGGCTGGCTCGAATCTTAAGCACTGATGATTCTGGCAGATACTCTAATAGGTGATGGATATAAAATAAATTGAGTGTCGATATCAATCCAGTGGCATGGATGCTGGTTCTAGGCTCAGGTTTTTATTGAGAAAGTTATGAAGCTTTTTGTAACTGGATTGCTTTGTCTGACACTCTCTACCTTGACGGTTGCAGATACAATGTCGAATGGAATCTTCCAATTAATTAATCAGCGACTCACATACATGCAGGATGTTGCCTTATTCAAGGCTAAAAATCATAGTGCGGTTGAAGATATACAGAGAGAAAAGCAGGTTCTGGAAAAAGCATTAATAGATGCTGAGCAAGCTGGCTTACAGCCTGAATCTATTGCTGGTTTCTTTCAGGCACAAATGGATGCAGCTAAGGCCATTCAATATCGCTATATGGCAGACTGGCTGTCTACTCAGCCTGATAGTGATGAATATCGAGATTTGGCCTCTGAGGTCAGGCCAAAACTTCTGGAGCTTGGCGATGAAATCATTATCAGGATTAGTGATTACCTGAAAGGAGGCGGTACTTTCGATAATAAAATGCAAAAGACGTTCGTAAGAACCGTTAATGTGACCAATCTTTCAGAGAGTGATAAGAAAAAAATGTTTCAAAGCCTTCAAATGATCCGGTTGATTAAAAACTAGCTATTTTCGATGATCAGCTCAGTGTAGCCTGTGGATGGATCAAAGCCTCTTGAAAAGCTGAGCTGTGGATAACTGTGAATTATTACCTCTGCAGTACTGTCGATGATGTTTCCTTCCATTAAATGTCCGCCATAAACATATCCCTGACTATCGGCTACTGAGATGTGAATGTGCTGGTGATTGGGCGTTAGTGTTCCCATTACAGATACAATCTCAAAAGGCGCAATAATCGCTAATATTTTTTCAGCGCTGGCCAGACGTAGATTGATTTCTGACAGACAGCCCACGCAGGAAGCAATTGAGCCTGCTGTAATGTGGTGTTTATGTACCATTTCCTGTACAGCGATCTTGAGATCGGTACCTTTGGTTAACCGGGTTGCCAGTACTGAAATTGTCATTCTTCAATAGATTCTCAGTAATAAATAGCCCAGTTTATCACTCTGTATGCGAATTAAGACGTCTGTGATCAGGTTGGCTATTTAGCAGAACTTGGTAAGTCACCCTGAAAAAATAGGTATTACAATTTAAGACAATTGTGTCATTGTTTTGGGATATTTCCCGGGAAACGGGTTTTTATATTTATTTAAACAGTAAACTTTAAAATAATACGGTTTCATAACCAGAGGACGGGGATGATGATGTATAAGCGTTCTGCTTTAATTTTGGCGGTATCAGTTTTGGCTGGCTGTGTAAGCATGACGGAAAGTTCTTCAGGAATGAATGAAACTTTCGTAACCAATATTACCGAAGATGGCACAAAGCTATTTAATTACCATGTCCAGCCCATTATGAAGGAAAGGCCTGAGTTGTCGGGTTCTGGGGAAGAACCCTTGAAAAGCTGGATAGCACCGTGGGATAGGATTGATCATCAGATTTATACCATGCTGGATAATATGGTGGCTATGACGGGGTACTGCCGTGAAGGTTATATTGAGTTGAGCAGCGATTTTTCTGGTTCTGCCTATCAAATACATGGGGAGTGTTATGAAGCCGTTTCAGCAGAGGATCGAATCTGGTTTTCTGCCTGTTAATAAAAAAGCCCCGTTATCAGGGCTTTTTTTAAAGCTTTTTACGCCGTCTGTTGAGGTGCCATATTGATGGGGATATTCATTTTATTGACCAGGAAGTTCAACAGTACACCGTACATAGGCAGGAAGAACAGCATACTGATTGCCAGTTTGTAGCCATAATCCACCAGGGCAATTTCCATCCAGTGAGCTGCCATGAATGGGTCAGATGAGCCGGCAAATGCCAGACTGAAGAAGCTCAGAGTGTCAATCAGATTACCAACAATAGTCGAACAGGCCGGTGCCACCCACCACATTGCATTTTGGCGCAGACGATTAAAGACTGTGATGTCCATGATTTGGCCAATTAGGTAAGCAGCAAAGCTGGCAACCGCAATTCGGGCAACAAAGACATTAAAGTTAGCAAGGCTTTCAAGTCCCATGAAAGTACCATCCACAAACAGTACTGATACCAGGTAGGAGATCAGAAGAGCTGGGAACATCGCCATAAAGATGATTTTCCGAGCCTGCTCAGAGCCATAAACTCTTACGGTCAGGTCTGTCGCCAGGAAAATAAATGGGAATGTAAATGCGCCCCAAGTGGTGTGCATACCCAGAAACTGGAAAGGGATCTGTACCAGGTAGTTACTGGCAGTGATGGTGACGATATGGAATATCGACAATAAAAACAGGATGTTCAGGCCACGATTGCTGGTTTGCATTGCAAGTCCTTTTTAGCTGAGGTGAGGGAACTCAGGTACCAAATTTGCACATTAGCACCATTAAAAACGGGCAATATTTTATCGGTATTTGAGCCATTGAGCAAAGTGATAATTTTTGATACTGCATGATGTTATTTTGATGAAAGCCTATAACGTTAATGAGTATTTTGAAATGAGAGCCAAAGAGGCTGGGCTATGTTCCACACTCATTAGGCAGTTTTGTAAAATTATGTTATTTTTCCATCCTCATATAATAAGAATAATGGAGTAGCTCAATGCTGATCTGGTTAAGGAGAGGCTTTTTTCTTCTTGTCTCAATATCTCTGCTTATCATTTTTACGGTTTTTGTTCTCCTTCGCCAAAGCCTCCCTGTTCTGGATGGAGAGATTCAAGCAACTCAACTGAATTCTACGGTCACCGTTGAGCGAGATGCCCAGGGGATTCCACTGATTTCGGGTAGTTATCGTAGCGATATTGCTTTCGCTACAGGCTACCTCCACGCTCAGGAACGCTTTTTTCAGATGGATCTGAACCGGCGGAACTCGGCGGGCGAGCTCTCTGAGTTGGTGGGTAAACTGGCTCTGGAACACGACCAGCGTCAGAGAAAGCACCGCTTCCGTAAGGTGGCTCAGGAGGCTGTTGAGTTGATGGCCGTTGATCATCGGATATTGCTGGATGCCTACACGAGTGGTGTTAATCAGGGCCTTAAGGATCTTGGGCAAAAGCCGTTTGAATACCTGCTTTTGGGTGTTGATCCTCAGCCCTGGAGAAATGAAGATGCTTATCTGTCGATCTTCAGTATGTACATCGATCTCAATGATGATGAAGTTAAACTGGATAACCTGAAAGGCTTTCTCAGTCGTGTTACTGCCCCTGTAGTGATTGATTTTCTTTCTCCTCTGAAAACCCGCTGGGACTCACCATTGCAGTCAGGGGAGCTACCCGATGTGCCAATGCCTGGACCAGAGCTGGTTGATCTTAGAAGTAAGGATGCAGAGTTGTATGCCAGCCTTGGTGGTACGACACTGGAGGATAGTCTGATTGGGAGTAATAACTGGGCCGTTTCCGGTGAATTAACGGCTCATGGCGGTGCAATCATTCAGGATGATATGCATTTAAGCCATCAAGTACCGACTATCTGGTATCGAGCCTCTTTGCGTTATCCACACCCCAATCAACCCAAAGAAATGGTTAGTGTTACCGGTGTGACATTACCGGGTACTCCATTTGTTGTCGTTGGCAGTAACACACATATTGCCTGGGGCTTCACCAATACGGCTGGTGATTGGGTCGATCTTGTAGAGCTGGATATTGACGATGGTCAGTATATGACCTCCGATGGTCTGAAGCCTCTGGAAACGTGGACTGAGACGATCAACGTGAAAGGGCAGGAGCCAGTTAACGTTGAGTATTCAGGCTCACATTGGGGACCAGTGGTCGACTCAGTCTATGATAATACCCAGTACTCCCTGCGTTGGACAGCCCATCGTCCAGAGGCAACTAATGTCAATCTGATGTACCTGGAGGTTGCCCGTAACGCTGAGGAGGGAATGGCCATTGCTAATCGCAGCGGTATTCCACCGCAGAACTTTACGGTGGGTGACCGTGAAGGAAATATTGGCTGGACTGTTGCCGGACAAATTCCAAATCGATCCGGTATTGATTCCACTTACCCACTGCCCTGGCAGCAAGCAGATGATAACTGGAATGGCTGGCTACCGGGTGTGGATTACCCTCGTGTTTATAACCCTGCCAATCAGCGCGTCTGGACAGCTAATGCCCGTATTGCCAGCGGAGATGACTACGACAAAATGGGTAATGGTGGCTATGCCCTTGGTCCTCGTCAGATTCAGATTCGTGATGCCCTGATGGCTTTGGAAAGTGCAGATGAGCAGGCTCTGCTGGATGTTGCTCTGGATCACCGGGCGCTCTATATGGATAACTGGCGTCGCCTGATTCTGGATACACTCACTGAAGATGTTCGAGAAGAGCATTCAGCACGACAGAAATTCTACGACTATGTGAAGAACTGGTCAGGCAAGGCTGCGACGGATGATGTGGGCTATCGTCTGGTCAGGGAATATAACGATGCCTTAAAGCTGAAGATTATGTCCTCACTGGGACGTTACTTCCTGTCCCTGGCTCCGGATGCTAAGGATGACGTAGAAGATGGCTTTATGCAGAAGCTGAATCATGAAACAGAGATGGTATGGCGCCTTCTTGATGAGCGCCCGATCAATTGGCTGAACCCCCGTTATGCAAGCTGGGATGAGCTTCTGATAGAAACCGTTGATGATGTTATAAATGATCTGGGTGGTGCAGAACAGCTGGCTGGTGCAACCTGGGGGCAGAGAAATATGGCTGATGTTCGTCACCCTTTGAGCGGTGCCATCCCTGTGTTTGGTAAACTGCTGGATATGCCCAGGGTACCGCTCACGGGAGATGTCTGGATGCCTAAGGCCCAGAGAGCAAATGAAGGTGTATCAGAGCGAATGGTGGTTTCTCCTGGAAGGGAAAGCGAGGCGATTTTCCATATGCCTGGTGGTCAGAGTGGTCACCCTCTTTCTCCTTTCTTCACAGCTGGCTATATGGACTGGGTGGAAGGAAAGGCCAGCCCATTCTTACCAGGCGAGGTAAAGTATACCTTGACCCTGAGCCCTTAAATGTCACTAAGCTTTTCCTGATAGCGATCCTTCCATTGAAATGAAAGGATCATCAGGACAAAGCAGACTACGGCAGGCCAGAGCCCTGGTGATAAGAGCCAACCATGCTTGCATAGCCACTCCAGCAACATAGGGGTGGCACCACCAAATATACAGAAGGCAAGGTTATGGCAAAAAGCAACACCGCTATATCGTGCTTCCGTTGGGAACAGTTCGACCATGCTTGCTTCATAAACCCCATTGATCATGCCTTGTGCGATAAGCAGTGGCAATAAGGCAAGAATGACGGGGAGAACACCGTGGAGAAGCAGGTAAATAGAAATGGGAACCAGCGTGATTATGATGATGGTACTGTAGCGGATCAGTGGCAACCGACCAATTCGGTCTGACAGGGCTGCAAAAACAAAGCTCAACGTCGCCAGAGTGGAAAAGAAAATGAAACTTCCCATAAACCAGGATGGTGTTTGAGAGAGGTATTCCTGTTGAAATCTGGGCATGAAAAACAGAACCGATACCGTTACAGCCGGTGCTGCCGCGAGGCTGACACCGCGAACTAGTTGTAGCCTGTGATCTTTGATCAGGGATACGATGGGGATAGAAGCGCGCTTTAAATGGCTGGATGATTCAAAAACCGGTGTTTCAGCTAATGAGTATCTCAGCCAGAGGCTAATAAGGCCAATTAATGAGCCAGCAGCGAAAGGTATGCGCCAGGCCCATGCATTAACATTCTGCTCACCAAACCAGATATGAATGAGCCAGACTGCTCCAATGGCCAGAATGTTGCCAAATGTCAGGCCGCTGACAATCAGCCCTGTGACCAGACCTCTTTTATTTTCCTTGGAAAACTCTGATGCATAAACAACAGAGCCTGGAACCTCACCTCCAAGGGATGCACCTTGCAGTATTCGAAAGAGCAGGAGTAAAGCGGGAGCCAGGTTTCCAATTAAATCATGCCTTGGAATCAGCGCTATGCCTAAAGTACTGAATGACATAAGAACCATAGAGTTCATGTAATAAGGTTTACGTCCATGTTTATCCGCACCATGGCTGTAAATAAGGCCACCAAGAAAGCGGGCAAGGTAACCAGCAAAAAAAACAACCAATACAGGCATAACATTATCTATGCCTGATGCCGCTGGGAAAAAATTCAGTGATATCGCATTTGCCAGAAAAATCAGCAGGGTAAAATCATAAAATTCCAGTGTCGCACTGAGAGTGGTCACCACCCTTAGGCGAAGTGTTAAATTCATAGAAGAACCTGTATTTTTTATTTACATGAAGCTGGGGGAGCGGATTGGAAAGACAAAAGTCCAGCCAGTCTTGAAATTAGATGGGCTATCTGCTTTGTCAATTTTGCGAGGAAGAAATTTGTATCTCTGGCCAATTATTCAGAGCAGAACCTGATAACAGTTCGTTGCCAGGTTTGATAAACGGTGGGTATGTGTCTGGTAACATCCACTCGTTATCTGAGTGTACATTGCCTGATTCAACACCAACGCAGTTTATTACAGGCTCTTGGTCAGTGAGCATGCAGCCAACGCTGGTTGGTCAACTGGCAACCAGAGGCAGCGCTTTACCTGCAGCCTGTTGCGCTTCCTCTTGTACGATTTGAACCTGTTGTAAATATGGGGGAGTAAGGAATCCTGGATAGTACTGAACCTCTTCCATTGTGTAATGGCCATCGTGTATATCATCAATAACGCCCGCTATCTGATTGTGCCATTTGATTAATAGCATTAACTCCCCTGCAGCTTTGGGAGCCGGGGTGTGCAGATTTTCCTTGAATATATATCCAGAGCCGTAATTTGTGAAAGAAGGATATTTTCATTGAGCCATGTATGGATGAACCCGGCAATATTCTTATCTGAGTTCCGATCGGTTTGCACCGGTATGCCCAATAACTGAGAGGTCAGATCAATGATTTTCTGGGTTAAAAGGCCATTTCCAGATAATGATCTATCCATCTTCTACCAATAATTTTCTTTGGGTTGGAAAATTAAGCTAGACAGAGAATGATTTTGTTAAATAGCCACAGAACAGTACTCTGTGGCCTTACTCAGCTTATCAGTGACTGGCAATCAGCTTTTCCCGGGGAGCATAGGTTTTCTGAACGTACTCTTCGATCAGCTTTTTATAGTCTTCAGCGATATTCTCGCCTTTCAATGTGGTGAACTTTTCACCATCAATGAATACCGGTGCAGAAGGCGTTTCACCGGTACCGGGTAGACTGATACCAATATTGGCATGCTTGCTCTCACCTGGACCATTGACAATGCAGCCCATCACGGCAACTTTCATATTCTCCACACCGATATACTGGTGACGCCAGTTCACCATTTTACTGCGCAGAAAGCCATCCACCTCATCAGTCAGAACCCGGAAGAAGGTACTGGTGGTTCGGCCACAGCCTGGGCAGGCGGTAACTTCCGGAGCAAAACTACGGACATCCAGAGCCTGTAGAATTTGCTGGGATACAATGACTTCTTTATCTCGGCTTGCACCAGGCTCCGGTGTCAGGGAAGTTCGGATAGTATTACCAATGCCCTGCTGCAAAAGAATTCCCATGGCGACACTGGATGCCACGATGCCCTTACTGCCCATACCGGCCTCGGTCAACCCAAGGTGCAGCGCATACTCACAACGGTCGGCCAGCATCTGGTAGACGCTGATCAGATCTTGCACACGGGAAACCTTACAGGAGATGACAATTTTATTGGCTGCCAGACCTCGCTCAATCGCAGCGTCGGCACTGGTCAGAGAGGACAGTACCAATGCTTCATGGAGTATTTCCTGAGAGGGCCTTGGGTTGGAGGATCTGGCATTCTCATCCATTAGCTGGGTGGAGAGTTCTTTATCAAGACTACCCCAGTTAACCCCAAGACGTACGGGTTTATCGTATTTAATGGCAACATCAATCATTGCATTAAAACGATCATCCTTTTTGTTTCCGAAACCAACATTGCCCGGGTTGATACGATATTTGTGAAGCAGTCTGGCGGTTTCATCATACTTGGTCAGCAGCAGATGCCCGTTGTAGTGGAAGTCCCCAACAATCGGTACATTGCAGTTATGTTTGGCCAGGCCTTCATAAATAGCAGGAATGGCCGCGGCTGCTTCCTCACTATTCACGGTAACACGAACGATTTCAGAGCCGGCATCTGCCAGCAGGCGAATCTGATCAATGGTTCTCTGGACGTCGGCGGTATCTGTGTCAGTCATTGACTGAACCACTACGGGAGCATCACCGCCAATGGTGACGTATCCAACCTGAACAGCATGGGTTTTATGACGCCTGTCCATAAACGTTGTTCTCCAGTTAATTAAAATTCGAACAAATCAGTTTATCAGAACCTGATAATTTGTCCTGAGCGATAAACCGAAGGATTCTATCATGGTTTCCCCTGCTCTCTCTGGGCAATCACCGGAGACTCTTGCTGGTTCAGGCTTAGAGAAGCCAATTCCTGTGGTGAGAACATACGAGCAGGCTGGTTTTCCAGAAGGCTGTATATCACGCGGAAAGCCATAACATTCTGTACATATTTACGAGTTTCGTCATAGGGGATGGTTTCAATCCAGATATCCAGTGGCAAATGGCCTCTCTGTTTCAGCCAGCGTTTAACAGGGGTACTGCCAGCATTATAGGCCGCTGTTGCCAGAATCCGGCTATCTTCAAATCGTTTTGATAGCCAGGCCAGATGAGTGGTTCCCAGGGCTATATTGATTTCCGGCTTATAAAGTTCTGATTTCTTGCGATACGGTATCCCTGCCTGTTTTGCTGCCTGTTTGGCAGTCTCTGGCATCAGCTGCATCAGACCCATGGCGCCAGAGTGTGAACGAGCTTTTGGGTGAAATGCACTTTCCTGACGAGCAATGGCCAGAACCCATGGGTAATCCAGTTCACGTTTATCTGCATGCTCACTGAAAAGATCAGCTTCTGGAGCAGGAAAGCGAAGATCCAGGTCATCCCATAGGGTTGCTTGGGCTGCGGCCATAATTGCCTGATGATGCCATTCCCATTGTTGGGCCAGATAGGGGATTAATTTTTTTTGCGAATCGTCGAGACTCGGGGTAATTCGGTTAAGCTCCATTTGAGCGTTATAAAAACGATTGTGATGTATCCATTCACGAATACGCTTAAAGCCCGGGTAATACTGCTTGAGCCTTTGTAGATCCTGCTGACGAATTGCTCTTTGCTGGTGGTTTAGTTGAAAAGGCTGGCTTTTAAGATCGGCTACCAGAAAAGCGTAGAAGTTTCTTTCCTGACTGAGAGCTCTGAGAGTAGGTGTTTTTAACAGGGTAGGCTTTCTTGAGAATGGAATGCCCAGCATGAGTTGGCTTTGCTCCTGATACTTGAGCAGCGCAACCTCACCCCAATAGCGCCAACGGCTCTGATTCTGGAAGGACTTTGGAAGACGCTCAATCAGTGTCAGGACTTTTTCCCAGTCCTGCTTGGCTAGTGCCATTCTTATTCGCCATTCGGTTACTTTATGGTAGTGAAAGTCAGGATCAATATGGGAAATGATATCTTCCGCATTCTCAAGAAAGTTCTTGGCAGCTTTCATTCCTATTCTCTGGTCAATAATGGACCTTTGTTCCAGAGAGAAAGGGTGGCTGTCACGTAGTTGCAGCCATGTGCTGAGAGCTAGGTTCAGGTCTTTTGAAATCAGTTTTTTAAGGCCGTGAACCATGATGATACGCTGGTGCTCCAGCTGGCCATTGAAGCGGGCAGTATTCAGTAATTCGGGATTTTTATGTACTTCCCAGAACAGCTCAGTAGAAACTTTGAATGCGGCGTCTTTGATTGACTTGTCCAGATAGTGGGCAAGGGAAAGATTGTTCTGTTCTGCAGCCATCCAGAAGCGGGTAAGAATAAGGCTCTGAGTTTGCTCTCCCGCTGACTTCCAACTTGCAAATAAGGGGTCACAGGCCTTGTTTTGTGATTTGCCTGTTAACCAGAGGATTTTGGCTTCTTTCCAGGCTCTTTCTGTATACCCCAGTTTTTGTAGAGCAATGCCTTTCAGACACTGAAAGCGACTCCCGTCATCCTGTTGATAGGCCTGAAGATAGGCTTTCCAGTTCTCTTGATCAGCCAGATAGCGAAGCCATTGGTGTTGGAGGTGATCAGCCTGAGGAAGGTCAGGGTATTTATTGGAGAATTGGTCAATATCTCTCTGGTTCAGGTTTTTCAGGTTGCCTGAGAGGCTGAGATACTCCAGATAAGGTGCTAGAGGATAATCATTCAGCTCGGATCGGTATTTCTGATACAGCTGATAATTACCTTTCTTTAGTGCCTTTTCAACGTCATTAAAGAGCATTTGCTGTCGATTGAGGTCGTTTCCCAAGCTGGATTGCGGGAGCAAAAGTGATGTAGCAAATGAAAAACAGATTAAGCTATTAGATAAGTTCTTTAACATAATAAAAGCGCTTCAATCTCAATGGTCCCTGTTAATAACTGCGTAAAACGTCCTGTTTTACTCTTTATGTTTGGTAAAAGCCTCACTTTTATCGTTGTGACATCCGCTTATTCTGAAAGCTTGATGAACGATTCATGGTAACTCTTTATACCTTGTTATATTTTGCAGGCTGATACCAGTCAATCGGCAGATTGATATCAGGGAATAGATGAAAGGTGGGGGAAAAGCCGTGGGCTCTTGGGCGACAAGTGAGAGCCGGTAGCTAAGTTGCTGGTGGAAAATTTTTATATTTTTTTAGTATTTCAATAATTGCTTTAATAATTCTATAAATGAGGCGCAGTGTTTATGGCAAAAGAAACGACTGTACGGGCAAGAATAGATGAGTCGTTAAAACAAGAGGCGGAAGAGATTCTTCGTCAGCTGGGGTTAACAACATCTCAGGCTATAAATCTTTATTTCAGTCAGATCGTTTTACATCGTGGGATGCCTTTTGAGGTGCGCCTGACGGAAGAGACACCGGATAAATAATATTACCAGTAGAGCAGATAAGTATCCCCATGACTCAGGACAGCATGCCCCTGTAACGTTATCCGCCGGTCTTCAGGATTAAACTCACTGAGAGGAGCTATCTGATGCAAAAGCTCACCGGAGTGGATCACCATCTGGCCAGCCTGATACTTAATAAAGGTACACTTACTCTGAACCTCAGTATGACCAAGCAGGTTGGACCAGAACGGCATCGCCATAAGATCCTTATGGCTTTCGGGCCAGGTGTTAAGTCCTGCTCCGCTTTTTGGTAGTTCCAGCGCCAGAGTAAAGGACAGGGTGTTTGTTTCGAGGTCAACCTGTTGTGCCTCCTGCCATTGCAATGCTTTATGTTGAAGGTCGATGTGCATGCTGGCAACAGGATTCAGAAACTGTTGATGCGCCTTGAAAATATGAAATCCTGGCAGGGCCTGACCATCAGCCATTTGGCATTGCTTACTTGTGGCTTGCTGCAGCCCATCAATAACAAGATCGTACAACCAACCAAACTGGTTCATCAGGGCTGGGTTCAGTCGAGCTGCCTTCTCGTAATATCGTCTATTGCTCACTTTGGAGCTATCCAGATAACTGGCAGCTCCCAGGGTAAAGAACGGCAGTAGTGAATTGCGTTGTTCCCACTGATCAGAGAGTGCATCGATCTGGTTTATAACTTTTACAACTTGCTCATTGGTCAGAAGCTTCAGGGTTTGCATCGGGTATTCTATTCATGAATGGTATTATCATATTTGTATCGACTTTTTCGGCAAACCCGTAACTCATGGGAAAATAATGATTCGTTTATGTTCTATTGATGAACTTCAGGATCCTGGCAGTAAAGGATTCCATAATGAGCGTGGACATGTCTTTGCGGTGCGCAAGGGAGACCAGGTGTACGTTTACGAAAATAGCTGTCCCCATTTTGGGATTAACCTTGAGTGGCAGCCGGATCAGTTTCTGGATTCTGAAAAGCGGCTGATTCAGTGTGCAACTCACGGAGCGCAGTTTCTGATTGAGACTGGTGAATGTATAGCAGGACCTTGTCCTGGAGATATGCTTACTGCGCTGGATTGCGAAGTTAGTGAAGGTGTTGTCTACCTGAAATAGAGGCCATTGAAAATTCAACGGGTACAGGTTCAGGATCCATGCTCCTGATCAATTATCTATCAGGCCCTCTGTGTCAAACTGACGGGAAATGATTAGAAGAGATGGACTATGAACTTAGACCAAAATCAGCTGGTTTCCGAAGTGATGCGTAATAGCGTTGCCGGTCAGATTGAGGCTCTCCGGTCGCTGGAGGCGAGAATAAACGGAAGCTTCAGTGCTGCGCTGGAGTTGCTGGCCGAGTGCCGCGGGCGAGCCATCATGTTTGGCATGAAGCAGTCTGGGCTGGTTGGACAGAAAATCGCTGCAACGCTTTATGCTACCGGCCTGTCGACCCACATTCTGAACGCGGCAGAAACCTGGGAAGACAACTTGAGCATGATTGGTCCCGGTGATGTCATTATCATGCTGTCATACAGTGGCAGAACAGAAGAGTTACTGCGTCTTTATCCGGCAATTCGGCAAATGGGTAACAAAGTTATTGCCATTACTGGAGACCCTGGGGGACCTGTTGCTGAGCAGGCCGATATTGTGCTTGATGCCAGCGTAATTGAGAGCAGGGAAGATCGTGAGCAGGCTCCGACTACTTATACCACCGTTCTGCTGGCCATTGGTGACTTGCTGGCTGAAACGTTGATTCGTCGACGGATGTTCAGCTCACCCGAAGCTCAGCAGAGCGACCAGAAAATGGTATGGGTTCGGGATGTTGTTCAGCGGGGAGATCTTGCAGTGGTTTCGCCGGATTGCAGTCTTCGTAAAGTGATGCAGACCATGACCAGTCATCGGACTAACTTGTGTCTGGTAATGGAAGGTGACTTGCTGTGCGGCATTATTACGGATGGTGACTTACGGCGAAATCTGGCCGGGGCAGAGAGCCTTCAGGGGATTCACGCAAGAAATATCATGAACGGTACGCCGATCTGCGTTCAGGAAAATATCAGTGCTGAGGAAGCTCGACTCTTGATGAAAGAACAGGGGATTCATACGCTGGTGGTGAAAGACCGTGACCAGAACGTGGTAGGGCTTTTGACGATTGATAGTGTTTGAGCCTGATTTATCCGGGTATAGGTTGGATCTATACCCACGCTCGTTATGTTCCTTCATCCATGTATCATGATTATTCTGCTTATTAATTTATCCATCAATGTTTAATGAATAGGATACTGATTGGATTCGACCACCTGAGTCTGTTTGAAATACAAATCCCATAAGTTTGTCGAAGAACCCACCCCTGATAAAAATCCATTGGTTCCCCTCTTGCCTGATTGCCTTTTTATCGAGGTCCTCTGTACCAAAAGATGTGCTGATGGGGTAGATAGTGTCCAGCGCCTCTTCAAGAATTTGAGCATCCTTTTGGTTCTTGAGCATAAACTGCTTGTTCAGCATGCTGAATAGTTTTGGCAGGGGCTCATCAGTGGTAGGTGACTCAAGATAAATAAACTTATTTCCCTGCTTTACTAGCGTTCTATTGTGGGCTGAGGAAGAGCCCTCCGCAATATCTTGCTGTGTAATCGTTACATCATAAAATTTTGCAGAGAATGTTTTTTGTATTGAGCTGTTTTCAAGCACTCTGGCTTTCGTCTTGATCTTTATGTTGTTTATTATTGTTCTCTGGATGCCCTTTTTTTCTTCAGCGGTAAGAGACTGAGCCAAGGCTGTTTGGAAGGTGGTAATTGAAAGTAAAATGGCAAAAAGAGCGACGGCTGATTTCATACATTGTATCCATTTATCTTTGTAATAGTGGCTTGGTGGTTGTATATCGACTCTGCAGTGTCCATATTAATCGGCCTCTTATGCTATTTGAATGCACATCAACGGGAATTTAATGGATAAGACTGACCGCAATATACTTCGGGAGTTACAAGAAGATACGACGCCTTCTCTGGCGGAACTGGCCGAGAAAGTGAGCTTGTCACCTACTCCTTGCTGGAAGCGGATTAAGCGTCTGGAGGCTGAAGGTTATATCACAGGACGCGTTGCTCTTGTGAACCCTGCTAAGGTCGGGCTGGGGGTCTCTGTTTTTGTCCATATCAAAACCCGGCATCATAACAGTGAGTGGTTGGAGTCTTTTGGTAAGGCGGTGAGTAGTTATCCTGAAATTGCTGAGTGTTATCGAATGAGTGGTGAATATGACTACCTGCTCAGGGTTGTCGTGAAAGATATTGAGTCATTTGACCAGTTCTATAAAGAGCTGGTCAATAAAGTGGATGGCCTAACAGACGTTACCTCCAGTTTTGCGATGGAACAGATGAAATACACAACAGCGTTACCTCTTTGAGAGGTTATAGAAGATTGATAATTTCTGAGATGAGGCGTTTAATGCTCAGCATCTTTCATCTCAGAAAAAGAAACTCGTCATGAAACTCAAGATAAGATCAATACTGACTGCTTTTCTGGTTACGGCTTTAGCATTCCCCATGATGAGTGCGTAAGCCGCCTCAAAGGAGGAGCTGGATGCAGAAGTCAGGGCAACCCTGAAAAAACTGTATCAGGAAAGGCCGGCAGCGAAGGAACTGGGTAGAAAAGCCAAAGGTATTCTGGTGTTTCCTACAGTAGTAAAAGGAGGAATCGGTATTGGCGGTGAGTTTGGTGATGGGGCACTCCTGGTGAATAATCGAGTAAACGCTTATTACCGAACTATTTCTGCATCCATAGGTTTTCAGCTTGGTGCTCAGGCACGATCACAGGTCATTATGTTTATGACCAGTAGCGCGTTAAAGAACTTCCAGAATAGTGATGGCTGGGAAGCAGGTGTTGATGGAAGTGTGGCTATCGCTGAATTTGGTGCCGGTGGCACAATCACTACTGAAACGGCAAAAGCACCTATCATTGGCTTTATTCTGGATAATAAAGGGTTAATGTATAACCTGACTCTGGAAGGCTCGAAAATCAGCAGGATTAATAAGTAGAGGAATCTGGTGACACCAGTTAATTAATTGGCCATATGAAATCTTATTTTTCTGGCTACTTGAGCAGATGCTTTACAAGGTTAAATATAGGGAGCTTCGCTGTAATGAAAAAACTCGAGCTTCAACGTAGTTGAGTGCCTGAGCAGGGAGCCTTGCTATGGCTCCCCTATTGTGTAACCTGGACCTATCAAAACGTACACGAGTTCACAGATACAAGCTTGCCAATCAGTAACATTGCATCATCATAACTGAGATTGGACTCATAAATGGTGTTGTCCAGTAATACTCGGTAATGATCATCGTAGTCATGCTGCCTTAATAACCGGCAATGAGGTGTTCGCTCAGCTGCGTAGTCATGAAGAACCGGATACAGTCTGGCTGGTTTTGTTCTTCCCTTGTTGCTGGTACCGGCAACTTTGATTCTTATAGAAGTGTAACCTTCACTGGAAAGACGAAAGAATTCATTCATATTGATCTCTTTGTCATCTCCGGGCTTTAAATAAATCGTGTAGGTGTTTGCTGTGGCATCCTCATAACTTGGAGGCATATCGAAATAGGGCGTTGCCATAGAATGCAGTGCAAGTGAGCACAATGACAGTGGCACTATGAGCTTGAGTAAAGAGGAGAATCGTTTCATGGGTATCGGACCATTCATTAAATGAAATTGAATTAGCGGTCGTAACCACAGCTGTAACTAGAGCCTAGTATTATTTTCTTAAATTGATTTTCTAAATAAATGTTGATGCTGCGGCAGGAGCGCCGTAAGGAACAGTAGACGATAAAAAGGGTACTTGTTTTTTTATTCGTGGCTTCTAGTAATAAATTTACTTCAGACTGTCAGTTCACCATGAAAGCGAACTGACAGGAGAGCAGTCTACACTGACAATCAGAAGTTGTACTTCAGAGTGTAAACCAGACCGTTCTGGAAGCTGTTGGAGCCCAGCTTGTCATCCGCATAACGGTATTGAATACCAGCGGTGATTTTCTCATTAGCATTCCACCACAGGGCAGCTGCGCCATTGAAGCTGGATTTAGTGCCAGTACCTGCAATAGGTCCATTAGCACCCATGGTCATATGATATTCTTTGTCACGGTCAAACTCATATTCATGCCAGTTGCTGAACATAAAGTCCTGACCTGCCAGCTTGAAGCCGTAACCTAGCACCCAGCCTGCTACGTAACCATTAAAGCCACTAAAGTCACCACTGGTATCAGTATTATTAATAGCGAGGAAGGGCTTCCAAAAGAAGTTGGCATTCTGATAGTTAAAGCCTAAACCAATCAGGCGGTTCTGCTCATCAAAGCCGGCAGAGTTAAGGTCATAGATGTGGCCATAAATGTTAAAGCCAGTATTACCCAAGTTGTAACGAATAGTGCCTTTCATGGCAGTACGACGGCCATTACCATCAGACTCTTCGTTGCTTTTATGTGGGTTTTCCAGATCGAAAAAGCCGTAAACTTCACCCCAGTCAAAGCCTGCGCCACCTTCCAGTTCCAGGAACATGAAGTCTTTCTTTTTGGCGCGACTTTCAGTGCCGCTGGACCAGTCAAGGTAGTTGATGCTGACATTACCAAAACCGTATTGATAATCAGCGCTGGCGGCAGTAGAGAAACCTGCAGCAATCATGGCTGCAGCAAGGGTAGATTTACGCAGGAAGCCCATAGAACATCTCGGAATGTTGGGTTGGCATGAAAAATGTTGACTGACTGTACATATAATGTGCATGTTGGACAATACGTACTAAGAACAGCAAATTTAAATTCTTCCCCCTCTATGCGACCACTGTCTCTTTATTCATGCTTGCCCGAAGACTGGCTGGAAAGTACAGTGCGATGGTCGTATTAATTATGAAAATACCGGCTGCCCATATGGCTGGGTGAAAATCCTTATATGAGAAGTGTCTGCTGGCTATTTGGGGGGAGTATTTGTGAGCAAGTTTCTTTATGGCAAAGGCTGTGTGTCGCCGTTTCTGATGACTGCTTTTGTTTACTTGCTGATGATTCCTTTACCAGCCTTTGCTATTGCCTGTTATGAGCCATCACCTTCTGTGGTGGCAGGGGATAGCATTTTTGAATATAAAAAAGCAGAGTCCCTCTCTTCATCCGAACAAAGAACGCTCCAGTCTTTTTGGCAGAAGGTTGACCGTCAATGGCAGGGTTCTGCAAATCGGGTGACCTGTGTTGGCAGTGAGCTGAATGCTCGTCAGAAGATAAGAGAAACCAATATCTCAATGGAAGCAGACGGTGATTATCGAAGAGATATGACGTTTCGTTCCGAGATTTATAACCCTGAAAGAAAGACTCGCTACTCAGAAAAATTCAGCCTTTATCTGATCGATGATTTTCTGCGAATGGATAGCCGTGGGCCGGATGGTGATATAGAAATTATGCGCCTTGCTGCCAATGAGCTGATATTCCTGCAGCGGTATTTTGTCAGAAAGCTCAAGCCAGTCAAACCCGAAGAAGATAAGCCGGTCAAACCTGTTCCACCGGTATCCATTCAACCACTGCCTGCAATACCCATTAATCCGTTGCCTTCGATTCAGCCTGTGGATGAAGTGACGACCTTACCTGTAGATCCTTCTCAGCCCAGAGACGTTCGTAGGCGAAATACCCGGCCTGCGGAAGATGAGCAGGAGGAAGAGGTTGTGTACAGTCCTGGCGGTGTTCTGAACGAGGTGGTTCGTCATCTGGTGATTAAGGGGCGAGCTTTGCAGATAGAAACGACGGTCTACACCAATGGCTATCTCGCCTCTTCAGAGAAGTGGCAGCTGAGATAACGAGTCAGTGATCTACATTGAGCGCGGTTGTGCTCTGCTATGGTTCAGATATGAATATATTGTCTGTACAGTCCCATGTTTCAGTGGGGCATGCCGGTAACGCTTCAGCCGTATTCCCTCTCCAGCGAATGGGAATTAATGTCTGGCCAGTGTATACAGTCCTTTTCTCTAACTCAGGTGAAAGCCGCAAAGGTTCGACCGTATCGGCCAGGTGGGTGAAAGATATTCTGGCTGGCATTGATGCCCTCGGTGTTATGGCACAATGTAATGCCATTTTATCGGGTTATCTTGGGGAGCCTGGCACTGCAAAGGTGCTGGCTGATGCGGTGAGCAGTATGAAGCAGCAACACCCAGATCTGCTGTATTGCTGTGATCCCGTGATGGGGGATGATGGCAGGGTCTATGTTGATGAAGACTTACCGGCACTATTTTTAAAGACACTGATTCCCCTGGCAGATATGGTGACGCCTAACCAGTTTGAGCTGGAGCTGCTAACTGGCTGCTCGATTTCAAATCTCAAGAGTATTTTGGAGGCCGGCCGGAAATTGCTGGCAGCTGGTCCCGAGGTTGTGCTGGTGACCAGTGTTACAGTCAGTGATATGGACAGCGATGTCATTGGCATGATAGCCCTCACCGAACATGATGTCTGGTATGTGCAGACCCCTTTCTTTGAGAAGCCCGGGGCGATCGGTGGTTCAGGCGATGTGGCTACTGCGGTGTTTCTTGCAAGGTACTTGTTGAGTAAAGATCTTAAGCTGGCACTTGAATATACTGCCGGAGTTATGTTCGCATTGTTTGAATATGCCTGTCAGCAAGGCAGTCGAGATCTGTTGCTTATTGAGGCTCAGGATAAATTGATGAATCCGCCACAATTCAATGCGCAACGCCTGCGGAATAATCGACGATAAATAATCATGCTATGAAACCTATAAAACATCAGGTTCAGCAGTCTCTACAGCGAGGGCAGGATAAAGCTCTGGACCTTGCAAGATCAACCGCCAACTCAATAGAGGGCAGTGTTGACCGGCTTTTGAATAGACGAATTACCCTTGGTGTTACTGGCTTCAGTGGCAGTGGTAAAACCACGTTGATCACCAGCCTGATTCATCAGTTGCAGCACTACCCAGAAGCACTGCTGGCCGCATTCCCGCCAGTACTTCAGGATCGGTTGCTGGGCGTAAAACTGTCCGCGCTGAATGGTCTGCCGCTGTTTCCTTATCAAGAAGGGATTGAATCGTTATCCAGAGGGCGGTGGCCAGAAGCGACGCGACACGAGTCTGGGTGTTTGCTGGAAATCAAATTTCGCAATCAGCCTGGCTTGCTGCGTCGGGGAAAATCGAGCGTTAGTCGTCTTCTTCTGGAAATCCGTGACTATCCCGGGGAGTGGCTGCTGGATCTTCCTTTGCTGGATATGAATTACCTTGCCTGGTGTCGCCAGTTTAGTTCGCTGATTAACAGTGATCTGCGTTTATCCATTGGCGGGAAACTGATGGAAAAGCTGAAAGCAGTTGACCCAATGGAGCCTATGTCAGACCTTGCTTTACAGGTACTGTGGCAGGAACTGCTGGTTTTTCTCCAGGATTGTCAGCGCTCTGGTCTTACCATGATTCAACCGGGGAGGTGGCTTCATGCAGTGCCTTCCGGGGCTGAGAGCCAACTGCCTTTTCTTCCCCTGTTTTTTAGAACCAGCCTTTTAGAAGATCAGCTGAAGAATGCACCTGAGAACGCTTTGTTTAAAGTGTGTGAGAGACATTATCAGCGTTATAAGGATGAATGGGTCAAACCCTTTTATCGAAATACCTTTCAGAAGGTTGATCGACAGCTGGTACTGATTGATGTGCTTAAGTCACTCAATGGTGGGCAGGAAGCATTTGATGATCTTCGCTTCTCACTGGCTCAGGTGCTGCAAAGCTTTGACTATGGACGCAACAGCCTGTTGAGGAGGTTGATACAGCCACGGATTGATCGAGTCGTTTTTGCTGCCAGCAAAATTGATCAGGTATTGCCAGACCAGCATGAAGCGGTCAGAGGGCTGACTGCAAACCTGGTTCAGGACGCAAGGCGCAGGGCGGCATTTAATGCGGTTGATATTCGCTGTGAGGCGGTTGCCGCCGTTCGCTCTACGACCTATGTCGATTATCAGGGAAGACAGGCATTGCAGGGGATGACTGAGTCTGGGCCCGGTATGCTGCTGCATCCGGCAATTCCGGAACAGATTCCGAACTCAGAAGACTGGCAGGGGCTGGGGCAGTGGCAGTTGCGTCGGTTAATGCCGCCAGAAGGTTTGCAGCTGGCTGCTGGTGGCCGGTTACCCCATATTCGCCTTGATAGTATCCTCAATGATCTGCTGGGAGACCGATTTTCATGAGCAGGCATCATGACCCTTATTTTATTCCTCTGGCAACAGAGAAGACTCTGGATACACCGGATTCTATCAGTGGTGATTTTCAGGAGCAGTTACTGGCAGGAACAGAGCTGACGACAAAACCACTGCGTTTTTTGGGGAAGGCTTTTGCCGGGCTTTTGATACTGGTGCTGGTGCTGGTACTTTGGCAAACGGCAGAGCTGGGGTTCTTCCTTTATCAGTTGCACTGGTCCCTGGTCTTGATATTTGCTGCACTCTTGCTGGTATTGACCGTTGTTGTTGGTAAGGCACTGGTTGAATTCTTTCTGTATCAGCGTGACTTCAGAAAGATTGCTGAGTTGCAAGAGCAGGCAGTACAGTTTCGGGATCAGAGAGCGACTACTCTGAAAACTCAGTGGGTCAGTCAACTTCAGACGCTCTATCACGGGAAGCCTCAGCAAGCGATGTTGGAGCAATCACTGGCTGTGATGCCTGACTACAGTGATGACAGTGAGGTATTAGCTCATCTGGATGCACATTTCTTCCAGAAGCTGGATCAGCAGGCACTGGGTCGTATTGCACAACACAGTCAACAGGTGGCTCTAATGGTCGCTCTCAGCCCTTTTGCCGCTATAGATGTGTTGCTGTCCGTTTGGCGTAGTGTTCGGATGCTGGATGAAATTTGTCAGATCTATGGAGTCCGGCCCTCTCTGCCTGCGCGCACCCATTTATTAAGACTGATTCTGGAGCAGATGACACTTGCCGGAGCTACTGAGCTTTTATCAGACCAACTGGCGGATTTCTCCTCCAATCGTCTGCTTGGGGTGGTCAGTAGCCAGGTCGCCAGTGGTGTGGGGGTTGGTATTTATTCTGCCCGTATTGGGCTCAGAGCTATGGCATTGTGTCGCCCAAACCCTTTTGCAGACGACCAGAAGCCAGGAATTGGACGCCTCGCAAGAAATATTCTGTCGTCACTGGAAGCCCGGTTTCAGAAAGCCAGCACGACGACCGAGTAATGATCACCCCTTACCTTACAAAGAGCGCATACAACAGTATGTATCCCCGTCGCCTTTCAAGTTGCTACTTTGCTGACTGCATCGCTCACTGGATCGCCAGCCCGGCACAGTCACTTGGTTTGTCTAGGCTCCAGGGGCTTCGCTCTTTTGCAGCCATGCAGCAACTTGAAATCCTTTGGGTATAACTCTTTGTCTTCTCACGTCTTGCCAGACCCTTCGAGCTGGAAAGTACGGCTTTGTGCTCTCACTGGTGTGCGAGTCAGGCCCAGTCACATAAAAATCCAGGCTCTTAAGGCTTCGTTTACTGGCAGTTGCGTAGCAGCTTAATGTCCGTTGGTTAGAACCCTTCCGCAGTACTTAAAAAATCACGCCAATCAGGTGGTTTCTCCACACATTTAAGAATAAAAAGAAATCAAAACTATGGATAAATACGACCAAAATGTATTATTTATTCAATATAACGATTTCGATAAACACATAAAGAGCCGATAGTTATTAACTGTTAGGATGCTGCTTTTAACTGGCATTTTCCGGGGGAATCTCAAAAGGCATGGGTCGTCCAGCAACTGCAACGATAAACCTTGATGCGCTGCGTCATAACTATCGTATTGCCCAACAACTGTCTGGTAGTGGTCAGGTGATGGCTGTGGTTAAGGCTGATGCCTATAGCCATGGTGCAACCGCCTGTGCAACCGCACTTGCCGATGTTGCCAGAGGGTTTGCAGTTGCCTGTATTGAGGAAGCCCTGGAACTCCGTGCTGCAGGCATCAAACAGCCAATCCTTTTACTGGAAGGTTTTTTTGAACATTCCGAACTTGCCATGATCGACCGGTATCGTCTGGATATGGTTATCCATCATCAATATCAGATTGATGCATTAGTTGCGGACCCTCTGAATCATCCGGTACGTATCTGGTTAAAGATGGACTCCGGCATGGGCAGAGTTGGCTTTGCCCCAGACACCTATCGGGCAGCCTGGGAACAGCTCTGTGCTTTACCCTGCGTTAAAGATATTGTTCTGATGAGCCATTTTGCCTGTGCGGATGAAGCGGACAGTGAGCATGCACAGCAGCAGCTGGCGACCTTCAATGCTTACACCCAAGGTTTACCAGGTGAGCGCAGTTTTTGTAATTCTGCGGGGCTGCTTGCTTTGAAAGACGCCCGTGGAGACTGGAATCGCCCGGGATTATTGCTTTATGGCGTATCCCCGTTTACTGAAGCTCATGGTTTTGAGTCGAAGATTCAGCCTGTGATGGAACTGAGTTCAGCCATTATCAGCATTAAAGATATTCCAGCTGGAAGCACTGTCGGTTATGGCAGTCAATGGACGGCAAGGAGAGCAACTCGGATTGGTGTTGTTGCCATCGGATATGCGGATGGCTATCCACGTCATGCCGTTAATGGCACACCGGTTAGCATCAATGGCTACCGGGTTCCGCTGGTTGGCAGGGTCTCGATGGATATGCTGACTGTGGATCTAACCGATATACCCAATGTTCAGATTGGTGATCGTGCGATTTTGTGGGGGCAGGATTTAGCCATTTCTGAAGTGGCACAGAAAGCGTGTACTATCCCATATCAGTTACTTTGTAACTTGAATCGTGTTCCTGTTAGGTATGAGGGCGTTTATATTCCTGATTTGGTTAATTTGGATAGGGTTGATGCCTGATTTGAGGATCTTCAGTGAAACTGATTAAATAACTTCACATTAAGAATGTGCCCAGGGACTGAGCTTTGTTGGTAAATTAAATGTCATTGATTATAAATGAATTCTTATTAAAGTCTTCTTTTTATTGATACACGTTTTTTAGTTAAATCTAACAGCGTTGTTAGTCTTAATTACTATCTATTTTTTTAAATCTTTCTTTTATAGTTTATTTATCAAATGGTTAACCGTAGGTTTGGTAATAATTACTAGCTTTGTACGGGTGCAACTATATCAACAGTTTTTGGTCAAACTAATGTCGAATTCATGTCAGGGATGGCTTCTGTTTTATTACAGAACTCAGAACTTTACCTATATAAAACCAATACAGGAAAAAAAATGGATACCCCAATTAAGAGTTTTTGTGATCAAGTTAGTACTAATGGTCAGTTGTACCTTCAAAAATGTGGTATTGATAGAAACAATCAATTCTTCTATTCTCATTCGGTTGCTGCCACTCCCGATGAGAATAGGCGTCTTCTTATTGAGATGAGCAAGCATCCTGTTCTTTCCCATTTAACTAGCAGAACGATTGTCGCACGTCAGGATGTCACACCTTTTTATGCTCCTGTCCCACAAGCTGTATACCCTCCTCAGGCAGCAGTTTATAGCCACGGCTACGCTACCCCTCATGCGGGTTTTGGAGTTCCAGCATACCCGTCTGCAGTGTCTAATCCAGCCCCTTATGCTGGCTTTGGAGTTCCAGCATACCCGTCTGCGATGTCTGCTCCGGCACCACAGACTGGCTTTGGAGGTCCAACATACGCGTCTGTGATGTCTACTCCAGCGACTGGTGGCCGATTTTCTGCCAGCTCATCAGCAGGAACTTTCTCCACGACCCCCGGTGCTGTAGGTGGCACAGGTTCAGCATATACCGCTAGCGCGCCTGCTTTCACGCCATTTTCTTCTGTTTCAACCACAACTCCTCTTTCATCTTATGTAACTTCAACCTCAACACCTGCTGGTCATGAAAAAGTCTTGCCAGGTGGTGTGACACTGGTTACATACAATAAAGGGGTATTAGGATATGCCGAGAATAAAAATAGCTTACAACAGTCTTATGCTTTGGTGAGTTCAGTTGATTTGTCTATGTCGTTTGACCGTGGCATTGCGAAGGCTTTGGCAGATAAGGTGGGCAGCCATTACACTCGGGTGTCTCAACAGAACCCGATGGCTCCCGGTGAATGCTTTACCTACAAATGCACTGGCTCGCAGCCTGCCATTTCAGGTTTAAGCAATTGTAAAAATATTCACAATGTGTCTGTTCCTCTGCCCAGTGATCCGAACTATCAGGAAACCCTTAAAAATGCCTTCGTTAACCTCTTTGAAGAAGCGAAGAAGCATGGAAGTCATGTATTGTACTGTTGTTTTATTGGTTGTGGTCATGCCGGCGGAACAGGACAAGGCCTGGCTCAGGCATTGCATCATGCGCGTTGTGAATTTTTTAAAAACTCGGGGGCAACTGCGCCGGATATTACCTTGGTCGGTCAGAGTACTTCCGGGGATCAACAGATTTATAATGATTTTATGACAGAGTGGACTCGCTTAACGACACCTGAAATATCGAGATTTAAGCAGCACGTTGCGCCAGGGACTGCCTATACCTATGATTTTTTGGGACTTAGCTTGTTAAATAAAGCCATTGATGTTCCATCTGCGGCACTAGCTACCGCTGTTAGCGGTTGTACTCATGCTAAAACGCTGATACCCGGCATGCTTGATGTGGTAATGCATCCGGATAAGGGAATGTTCGGTGTTGGAAAGGTGTTTTCGAAAAAAAGGGAAAAGTTTGACCTGGTTAATGCTGCGAACCATCAAATGGATCATGCTGGCGGTGTGGCCAAGGAATTTGTGGATAGGTATGGAAAGGCATTCAGTACAGAAACGGCGAATGCTCTAAGGGCTAATCCGATTAGGCCTGGAGGGTGTCTGACAATAAATATCAAAAACTCTAGGTTCCAGCCCCCTGCTGATTTAACTGGCGTTGAAAATATACATAATGTGGTTGCACCCATGGCAGGACATCCACGATACGATGAGACGTTCAAGGAAGCTTTTGTTGCTTTGCTAACTGAAGCAGCTAACAGGAATAGCAAACAAGTCATTTCCTGCTTTATTGGCTGCGCTATTTTTGGTGGCAATGGTGCTGGTATGGCCAAAGCGCTCCATGCTGCTTATCATTCCACGCGAATTCCGGCACATTTAAATATGCCACAATTAGTTCTTGCTGGTTGGGATGATGGGTCAAGCGGCGATAAAAAAGTTTATGATGACTTTATTAAAGAGTTTGAGAATCTGCAGAAAATTAATCCGGTAAATCGGTCATCTGGAAAAGCAAAATCAGCGGCCGTCTATTCATCCAGCGGTACAGGTGCAGGTTATTCAACAGGGGGGGCTGGCGCGGCACCAATACGACCAGCGGCTTATTCCGGAACTGGAATGCAAAAAGCGGATAAAGCAGTGTGGCAGTCCTTCCCCTTGGTAGACTTATCAAAAAACAGCTCGCCTGTTACACCTGTTACAAGAGCTAAAGGTAAACCTGCGGCTTTAAGCCAAGATAAAACGCCGAAGACTTCGATTACAGGTACTTCTGGTAAAATCAGGGCGGACTTTCAAAATCCGGATAAGCAGGATGTGATGCTTCAAGGGGATGGTAAACTTGGTTGCTATAACGGTACTTTGACCAAGGATGATCTTGGCTTCATTGAAGATGGAATCAAGAATAACAAATTCAAGCTGGTTCAAATCATTCCGGCTAAGGACGCCTACGAAAAAAATAAAGATGGCGAGAGCGAGCCAGTTGAAGAACCTGTCTTGATGATGCCGCTAAAAGACTTTCAATATGGGCAGTTACTCTCTTATCAGGCTGGCAACAAAACACGCTATTTTTCAGTTGATACAGTCAGGGGTGAGTATAAGGCTAAGGGATGCTTTATATGCCCTGTCACCAGCCAGCTGATATTTGGTGTCAGAACAGGCGATCAACCTGCTGATGGTACCATGTCCTCTTATGTTGACCGTTCTATGTCATTACCTGGTTATGAGGGGTATGGTGCCATTGTGATTGATTATCATTTTCCTGATGGAACTCAGAGCCGGGAGCACCGGAATCCTGGCGCCAGATATACAGGGACGTCCAGAAGGGCCTATTTGCCAAATAATCAGGAAGGGCAGCATGTTTTTGAGTTATTAAAAACAGCATTTAAAAACAGGCTGACTTTTACGGTTGGAACATCAGTGACTTTAGGCTCAGGAGGAGGAGATAGAGTGACCTGGAATGATATTCACCATAAAACGAGCACGCATGGTGGAGCAGCAGGATTTGGTTATCCGGATAATGGTTATCTGCAGAGAGTTAAAGATGAGCTGAAGGCAAAAGGAATAGAGTAAGTAAGGAGCTGTCCGGAAATAACTTTCGTTGTGACTTTTGAAATCGTTCTCACGGTCCCCCGTGGGAACGAGTCTTAAGCCTGGATTCTATAAGAGTCCAGGCTTTCTTGTTCTAACTGGTTCCAAATCTCTCCAGACTGGCCCTTCTTTCCCTTTCTGAGCGGCGCATAAACCACCAGCCAAGTAGTGCTGCCAGAGACACCACCAGAATAATCAGTGTTGCCATGGCGTTGATTTTGGGTGAGATCCCCAGTCGAACGGATGAGAACACAACCATTGGCAGAGTGGTTGAGCCCGGGCCAGAGACAAAACTGGCAATTACCAGGTCATCCAGCGACAGCGTAAATGCCAGCAACCAGCCCGCTGCCAGAGACGGGGCAATGGTGGGAATGGTGATCAGGAAAAATGTCTGCAATGGTGTAGCCCCAAGATCCATTGCTGCCTCTTCAATGGAGCGGTCTACTTCTCTCAATCTGGCCCCCACCACAACAGCCACATAAGCAGTTGAGAAGGTGACGTGGGCAATCCAGATGGTCAGTATGCCCCGCTCCATGGGCCAGCCAATCAGATCGGCCATAGTAACGAACAATAGCAGCAGTGACAGACCGGTGATGACATCCGGCATAACCAGAGGTGCAGTCAGCATGCTGTTGAAAGCCATTCTGCCCCGGAATTTGCCAAAACGGTCAAGAGCAAAGGCGGATACCGTACCCAGAATCACGGCCATGGAGGCGCTATAGAAAGCAATTCTCAAGCTTGTCCAGACTGCGCCCATCAGTTGTTCATCCCGAAACAGTTCCAAATACCACTTGGTAGAAAAGCCTGCCCAGACGGTAACCAGTCGTGAAGCATTAAAGGAATACAGGACAAGAATGAACATGGGCAGATAGAGAAATAACAGCCCGATGATCAGCATGATGGTGGAAAAGCCCGGCTTTTTTAGTCGCCTGAAAGATGAAGTATGCTCGGTTGAGGTAGTCATTACAGGCTTGCCTCCAACTGTTTCGCCTGTTGGCGATTGAAGAAGGCGATGGGCAGACAGAGTATTAGCAGCATGATCATGGCCAGAGAGCTTGCCAGCGGCCAGTCACGGTTGTTGAAGAACTCCTGCCAGAGTACTTTACCAATCATCAGGCTCTCAGGCCCGCCCAGCAGCTCTGGTATCACGTATTCGCCAACGGCTGGAATAAAGACCAGCATACAGCCAGCAATGATGCCCCCTTTTGACAGTGGTAGTGTGACTCTGAAAAAGGTTTCCCAGGGGCGGCAACCGAGATCGTTAGAAGCCTCCAGCAGTGACTTATCCAATTGGGTCAGGTTGGCATAAATGGGGAGCACCATAAATGGCAGATAGGCATAAACGATGCCTATGTAAACGGCAATATTGGTATTCAGTATTTGCAGAGGCTGGTCAATAATCCCGCACCATATCAGCAGGTTGTTCAGCAGGCCGTTATTTTTCAGTATTCCCATCCATGCGTAGATGCGGATCAGGAAAGAAGTCCATGATGGCAGTAGCACCAGCATGAGCAGGAAACTTTGTTTTCTTCCGGGCGCTTGAGACATGGCGTAGGCCATTGGGTAGCCCAGCATAAGGCAGAAGAGGGTTGCAACCAGAGCGAGCCTGATGGAGGTCAGGTAGGCTTGCAGGTACATTTCATCTTCGGCCAGGAACAGGTAATTGCCCAGGTTAAGGTTAAACGTAAGTACCTCGTCAAAGTACTCAACAATGGCCGAATAGGGTGGGATGGCAATTTCTGCCGATGAAAAGCTGATCTTGACCACAATCAGAAATGGGACAAGAAAAAACAGCACCAGCCAGAGGTAGGGGACGCCAAGAACGAGGCGACGTCCCCAAAGCTCCCTTAAGGCGTTTAGCCTCTCTGGTCCCAGCGCAGAAGCGGAGAGACCTTTTGTTAACACGTTGAACATGACAGGTTCCACAAATATCAGTTGTAAGCGGCTGAAAGTAATATGTGCTTAGCCGTAAATGTCTGCGAAGTCGAAAGCCTTCAGCCTGGAGACGCCCATAGCTGATAAGAAGCCATTAGCGAATGGCAAGCTTTCAGACAGCCCTTAAGAAACTACTGAATAAAGGTAGCGCTGATTGATCAGCTATTCAGAACGACACCACTGTCATCATCCCAGCTGATAAATACATCATCACCCCAGGTGGGGTTATCGGCTGTACGAATAATGTTGGCCATATTGGACTGAACCATCATGCCGGATGGCAGCCGGATATGATAAACCGAGTGGCCTCCCAGATAGGCAATGTCATGAACTACACCCCGGCTCCAGTTGTAGTTACCTTCCGGCTGCTCTCTGGTCACCATGGTTTTTTCAGGACGCACTGCAATCCAGACCTTGCGGTCTTCCAGTGGAGCCATGATGCCATGGCCAATATAGATAGGCTGTTGGATCTGGTGCGATTGAATAATGACGTATCCGGCCTCTTCTTCAGTGATCTCACCTTCGAACATGTTGACGGAGCCAATGAACTCCGCAGTCATGCGGCTATTTGGGTTTTCATAGATATCGATGGGTGTACCCACCTGCACAATCCAGCCTGCGTCCATGATGCCAATACGTTCAGCCATGGTCATGGCTTCTTCCTGGTCATGAGTCACCATGATGCAGGTTACGCCCACCTCTTCAATGATATCCACTACCTCGAGCTGCATGCGGCTGCGCAGCTTTTTATCCAGCGCACCCATAGGTTCGTCCAGCAGCAGCAGCTTGGGGCGTTTTGCCAGGCTTCTCGCCAGGGCTACACGCTGACGCTGACCGCCTGAGAGCTGGTGTGGCTTGCGACGGGCATATTTTTCCATATGCACTAGTTTCAGCATTACCTCAACGCGCTCGGCAATAAGATCCTTCGGCAAACGATCCTGTCTTAACCCGAAAGCAACATTCTGCTCCACGGTCATGTGAGGAAAGAGTGCATAGGACTGAAACATCATATTGATGGGGCGCAGATACGGAGGCAGATGGGTAATGTTCTGCCCATCGAGGTAAATGTTACCCTCTGACGGTGTTTCGAAACCTGCCAGCATCCTCAGTAAGGTCGATTTTCCAGATCCCGAGCCACCCAGCAGCGCAAAAATCTCACCCTTTCTAATGTTTAGACTGACATTATCAACAGCGATAACGTCATCAAACTTTTTGGTGACCTGGTCAATTCTGACCAGTATCTCATTGCCTGAGCGACCCTTTGTCTGCGGAGTCGATGGCATTGGGGTATGTTTCGGGGAGACAGATGCTGTACTCATCTAAAATTTTCTCCAGCCCGGAATATAAAGAACAGGGTAGAACCCGGTGATTGTGCTTTAATAGGCTCAGCTGACATAAGTTTATCGTCAGAAACACGGATCGCTTGTAGCGATAATGTGTTTTGGGCTTATGAAAAGAGCCTTCAAACCCTCAAGGAAGCGAAAAGCCCGCGCATTGTCCATAAAAATGCAAAGATTGAAAATGGTTTTGCGATAAACCCTGATAGAAGATATTAGTAATGCTCACTTGCAGATTTATCGTTCGTGCCCTAACCTCCCTCAGCTGGAGGTGATTTGCCCATTGACATTAGAAGAACGGTTGTCTTATCAGGGCTGTCTTAAAAAAGATGAATACAAACCTCACCAATCTCTTATTCTATCGTGTTCCACTTTTATTAGTGCCAGAGCACGCATTGTCAAAAAACGACTGAAATCATGAGAAGCCGAAAAGAAGTTGTCCGCCAGTTGGATCGTATCGATCGCAATATTCTCCGTACCTTACAGGAGCAGGGGCGTATATCGTATGTAGAGCTGGCGGATAAGGTCGGGTTGAGTACCACGCCCTGTATGGAGCGAGTCAAGCGTCTGGAAAGGGAAGGTATTATTCAGGGCTATTCCGCGCGCTTGAACCCGAAGTACCTTCAGGCAGGGCTTCTCGTTTTTGTTGAAATCAGCCTGTACACCAAGTCAGCAGATATTTTTGATGACTTCCGTAAGGCTGTGATCAAGTTGCCTAACGTGTTGGAGTGTCATTTGGTCTCAGGCCATTTTGATTATCTGGTTAAGGCAAGGATTTCTGAAATGGCCTCTTATCGAGAGCTGTTAGGGGATATTCTTTTAAAGCTGCCGGGTGTTCGAGAGTCGAAGAGTTATATCGTGATGGAAGAGCTTAAGGAAACACTCAGTCTCCCTATTGCAGATTAACCTTTATGATTAGAGTTACTTGCTGACTTTGGGTGTCCCCAGAAAGACTTATTATGCTTCCTGAGGCTCACCTGCTACCTGATAGTCCCGAATATAATAATTCAGAGCGACTTCATCCTGATCTTCAATCGTCCGTAACACAAAGCCAGCAGAAAAATCGGCTCGTTCACTGATGGTTTGGCACCAGACACATTCTGCTGTAAGCGATACTCGATAGGCGCTGTCTTGCGGGCCAGGGAGTACCAGGGTTACATTTCTGGTTTCTGAAGGACGTACACCCTGATCTGTCAGAATGCTGAAGCCTCCCTTTGAGACATCTTCAAGAATGCCAATGGATAGACCGGTGTTGTTATCGAGAACTTCAGCGGTTTTTTCCAGTACTTTTCTTGGAAATCGGCGCTTTTCCTGCGTAGTTTGTGACATTTTAGCCTCCGTGCATTGGCGGGAAGGAAGATCTACGTTATCACTTTTTGTTTTCAAAATGCACCTTTTACATAACTTTCCAGTAACTAGGTCCAGTGAAACTATACTGTCAGAATCGGGAACTATAAGGATAATTACTGAATTTAAATAGCGGCCAATAAGGGGAGGGGGTAAAGTTTTTATAACTTCTTGGCTGTTGACAACCGTACAGAATTTCCTCTGTAATCGAATAAGGCATTATAAAAAGCCTGGTGGTTGATTGAGCTTTATAAGCTGATCGTGATTAAAGCTCCACTATATACAATAAAAATAAATAGCCCTGTTTGTTAGCTTACCCTCACCTCGGGAAGGCCGATAGACAAGGCATTGAACCAGAGCCTACTGCTCTGCAACATACGGAGGGATCCCGTCATGTTCAGACAGATTACTGAGGCGCGCATCAATGACCTGCATTGCAAATTTGATGAAGCATCCGGCCTCAAATCCGTCATCGCCATTCACAGTACCCGCAGGGGACCAGCCCTTGGTGGCTGCCGAATTATTCCTTACTCTTCTTCAAACGAAGCTATTACTGACGCCATTCGTCTTGCCCGGGGAATGAGCTACAAGTCTGCCCTTGCCGGCCTTGAGCTCGGGGGAGGTAAAGCGGTCATTATGGAACCTGGGGGTGACTATGACCGAAAAGCCCTTTTTGAAGCTTTTGGGCGATTTCTCAATGAACTTGGGGGACGCTATGCCACCGCTATGGATAGTGGCACAACGGTCGCAGATATGGACACCATTGCTACCCAGTCTCCCCATGTAACCTGCACCTCTTCCTGTGGAAGCCCCGCTCCGTTTACTGCTGAAGGTGTTTACTTTGGTGTGCTTGCCTGCCTGAAAGCCCACCCCGCACTGCCCGATAACTTAAAAGGATTGAGAGTCGCCGTGCAGGGGCTGGGTAATGTTGGATACGCACTTTGTGAACGATTGTACAACGATGGCGCTCAACTGATTGTGGCTGATATCAATCAACAGCGTGTTGATCAGTGTGTTAGAGAATTTGGTGCCATAGCAGTGGCACCGGATGAGATATACGGAGTTGCCTGCGACCTGTTCTGCCCCTGTGGACTTGGTGGTGTGCTGAATAGCCAAACGATTTGTCAGCTTCAATGTGCAGCTGTTGCAGGTTCAGCCAATAATCAGCTGTTAACTGAGCAGGATGGACTTGCTCTTTTCGATCGAGAGATTCTCTTTGCGCCTGACTACCTGATTAATTCTGGTGGTCTGATTTTTGTTGCCATGACGTATTTGCAGAGTAGTCAGAGTGATATGCAAAGAAGACTCAAAGGCATTCACGATACGCTGTTGCAGATTTTCAGTCGCCAGAACCAGATTGGTTTACCAGCCAGTGTTATCGCTGACCAAATGGCCGAAGCCATTGTTTATGGTGATGACGCTTCACAGCTGAAGGCATAAAGGAGGAGGCAATAATGGATTCCACCGAAAATAACATGCTTCCTATGGAACAGTTTCTTGATGCCGAAGGAGAAGTTCTCAAAAATCTTCCGGCATGGGTGAACAATGAAGATATTCTCATCGATTACTATCGGACTATGGTGATTGCCCGGCAGGGGGATCAGAAAGCGGTAGCTCTGCAACGAACAGGAAAGATGGGGACTTACCCTTCCTGCCTTGGTCAGGAAGCCATCAGTACTGTCTGTGCTGCACTGCTTGAAAAAGATGATGTGCTGATACCTTATTATCGAGACCTCCCGGGGTTGATGAGAAGAGGTATCCCTTTGAGTGATGTCATGCTCTATTGGGGAGGGGATGAGCGAGGTAGTGCCAGTCCTGCCTGGGGACAGGATCTACCTAATTGTGTCCCCATCGCAACTCAGGCGGGCCATGCCGCTGGTATCGCTACGGCTATTAAAATCCGACATGAGGCGGGTGATCCTCTGGGGGTCGCATTGTGTGCCTTGGGTGATGGCGCAACATCGAAAGGCGACTTTGGTGAAGCGCTTAATCTGGCGGGTGCATGGCAGCTGCCGGTGGTCTATATCATTAACAACAATCAATGGGCCATTTCGGTTCCACGGAAGATACAGTCAGGTGCACCAACGTTGGCTCAAAAGGGGGTGGCTGCAGGCTTACCCTCTTTTCAGGTGGACGGTAATGACGTTATTGCTCTTCATGATGTGATCAGTGCGGCGATCGAACGGGCTCGGCAGGGTAAGGGCGCGACCGTTATTGAAGCCATCAGCTACCGCCTTTGTGATCACACTACTGCGGATGATGCCAGTCGCTACCGGGGGAGTGAGGAGCTCAAAGATGCCTGGAAAAAAGAACCCATCAAACGACTGCGTAACTTTTTACACCATCGTGGTTTATGGGATGAGCGTAAAGAGCAGGCTTTAAAAGAAGAAGCTGATCGCTTGATTGATGCAGCTGTCCAAACGTATTTGAATACTCCTCTCCCTAAAATTGAAGATCTATTTGATTATCACTATGCAAACATGCCGGCCCAGCTGGCTCATCAGAAACAAGAGGCACTGGCAAGAGAGCAGATACGTCAGGAAAAACTGAATGCTTCCGGAGGTCATCATAATGGATAATAAACTGACCATGGTTGAGGCTGTTAATCTGGCCCTTGATCACGCGATGGCATCAGACCCTGATGTAGTACTTCTGGGAGAAGATATAGGCGTCAATGGAGGCGTTTTTCGGGCGACTCAGGGGTTACGGGATAAATATGGCTTAAAACGGGTAATGGATACTCCGCTGGCTGAGACCCTTATTGCCGGAATCAGTGTTGGTATGGCTGCCCAGGGGATGAAGCCGGTGGCTGAAATACAGTTTATGGGGTTTATCTTTCCTGCCATGGAGCAGCTGATCTGCCATGCCGCACGCATGAGGAACCGGACCCGTGGACGTCTGGCCTGTCCGATGGTGTTACGGGCACCGTTTGGTGGTGGCATTCATGCACCGGAGCATCACTCCGAGAGTACAGAAGCACTCTTTGCTCATATCCCCGGGCTACGAGTGGTTATCCCTTCTTCCCCTGTCAGAGCCTATGGTTTGCTGCGTTCAGCCATTAGTGAACCGGATCCGGTGATTTTCCTTGAACCAAAACGTATATACAGGGCCATCAAACAGACCATAGATATATCCAGTGATCCCTTACCCCTGGACACCTGTTTTACATTGAAAGTAGGGCAGGATGTCACACTGGTGAGCTGGGGAGCTTCCATCAGAGAAACTACGGAGGCAGCCAATATTCTGGAAAACCATGGAATTGCTGCGGAAGTAATTGATGTTGCCACTATTAAGCCATTGGATATGGAAACCATTCTGAAATCGGTCAGGAAGACTGGTCGATGTGTGGTGGTGCATGAAGCTTGTCGAAGCTTCGGAGTAGGGGCAGAGATTGCCGCAGGTCTGATGGAAAAAGCATTTGATGAACTTAAATCACCTGTGGAACGAGTCACTGGGTTTGACACTACGATGCCTTACTATCGGATGGAGGATCATTACCTGCCGCAGGCTGATGATATTGTGAGAGCTGCCATCCGGACTTTGGCCAGACATTAAAAGGTTAACAGAACAATTACTTTAAGCAGTCCTGAACGGCAAAATGCTGAAGGCTCTTAAGAGAGTAATAGTGGAAGCATTTTCAGAATAAAAAGGTATAGCCATGCGTTTTTTTAATTTACCTGATTTAGGGGAAGGCATTCCTGAGGCTGATATCGTTGAGTGGCATGTCAACGAAGGTGACAGTATTAAAGAAGATCAGCCAATGGTTTCGGTAGAGACGGCCAAAGCAATAGTGGAGGTTCCGGCTCCATGTGCAGGCGTCATTGCCCGTTTATATGGTCAGCCTGGAGATACTATCCTGACAGGGGCTCCTCTCGTGGAGTTTGTTTCGGATCAGGAAGACAGTGGCACTGTTGTTGGTAAGCTGGCCAGTGATGATTCCAGAGCCAATAGTGATGAATCTTTTATTATTGGATCACCATCAGAAGATCATGAGCATCAGGTATCTTCACCCAGTAACGCTCAACAAAACCTTCAGACACTTGCTGAGCAATTCAGTGTCGATCTGGGCTCTGCTGCCAGTCGTCGTAATGTCGGGTCTATAGAAAGCCCTGTCTCCTATGCATTAGAGAACCCTGAGCCCCTGAAGGGGGTTCGAAAGCATATGGCTCGAACCATGGCAGAGTCACATGCAGGCGTGGTTCCGGTGACACTGTTTGACGATGTGGATATCGACCATTGGCAGGATAGAGAAGATATTACGGTTCGGCTCATACAGGCAATTGCTGCTGCCTGTGAGTTGGAACCAGCCCTCAATGCCTGGTTTGATGGCTCAACATTGAGCCGACAGCTTCATGGAATGGTTAATCTTGGCTTGGCTGTGGATAGTGAGGAAGGCTTATTTGTGCCGGTTATACGTGATGTTGCTCGTATGGAAAAAGAGGAGGTGCGCACAAGGATCAATGAACTTAGAGAGGGTGTGAAAGACAGAAGTCTTCCAAACTCAGAGCTTCAGGGAGCCACTATTACTTTGAGTAATTTTGGTGTTTTTGCTGGAAAGTATGCAACGCCGATTGTTGTGCCCCCAATGGTTTGTATTATCGGTGTTGGGCGCTTAAGAAATGAAATTGTCAGTATTTCAGGTAAACCTGAAAGTCACCGAATGTTACCACTGTCTCTGTCGTTTGATCACCGGGCTGCGACGGGTGGTGAAGCAACACGTTTTCTCCATGCAATGATTCAACAGTTGCAGAAGTAAGTAAAAATCCACATTATAAAATCTGGGACAAGAAAAACTGCACTGCCAAGTCACTGTTGTAAATAATGGATGTTTGGCTGGGCGGTACTTGTCAGGCAGCTTTTTCAGGATGAGAGAGCTGAGTGCCAGACCATCAGAAGTTGTGAGAAATGAAGAATAATATCTCTGCCAGCATGCTGATATTGAAACCAGTTATTTGAAAAAATGCATGGATGTAGGTCAGATTTTTTAGACTGAATTTTGTATCCCGCTTTTGCCGGTCACGACACTCTGGATTGTCTGGCAGGTATTTTATGTCATGTTTTTCCATAGCTTTTGGAATCGGTTTTAATTGCTTTTTTGTCATTTGAGAGCGATTGATAAAAGTTATAAAAAAATGTGGTCAAAGTTCTGACTCTGCCGATACCTAATGCTGAGAGGGGTGGGCTTCCAGTATGGCTATCGGTCAAATTTTCCTGGTAACTGTTTCAGGAAATCAAGCAGACAAAGGCGGGTGAAGGCATGGATATCTTCAATAACTATCAGCAGAGATTTCAATCTACACAGCAGGAAGAGCTGACCATTCAGGAATATCTGGCATTATGTAAGCAGGATCCTTCTGCATATGCTAGTGCGGCCGAGCGCATGTTGATGGCCATTGGTGAACCTGAGATGGTTGATACCTCCAGGGACTCAAAGCTCAGTCGAATATTTTCCAACAAACTGATCAAACGTTACCCGGCTTTCCGTGAGTTTTATGGAATGGAAGATGCTGTAGATCAGATTGTTTCTTATTTTAAGCACGCGGCTCAGGGGCTTGAGGAAAAAAAGCAGATTCTCTATTTGCTTGGTCCAGTGGGTGGGGGTAAATCCTCTCTGGCAGAACGGCTCAAGGCTTTGATGGAAAAAGTACCGCTTTATGCCATCAAGGGGTCACCGGTTTTTGAATCTCCTTTGAACCTGTTTAACCCCGGAGAAGATGCCGATATTTTGGAAAAAGAGTATGGCATTCCTAACCGTTATCTGGGCGGGATTATGTCGCCCTGGGCAGTGAAACGCTTGAATGAGTTTGGTGGCGACATTACAAAGTTCAAGGTGGTTAAGCTGCACCCCAGTATTCTCAATCAGGTAGCGATTGCCAAGACAGAGCCTGGTGATGAGAACAACCAGGATATTTCCAGCCTGGTGGGTAAAGTCGATATACGTCAGCTTGAAGAATATTCCCAGGATGATCCGGATGCCTACAGCTTCTCAGGTGCGCTCTGTCGTGCCAACCAGGGTATGATGGAGTTTGTGGAAATGTTCAAGGCACCAATCAAGGTGCTTCATCCGTTGTTGACCGCTACTCAGGAAGGTAACTACAACAGTACCGAAGGTATGGGGGCTATTCCTTATAATGGGATTATTCTGGCCCACTCCAACGAATCAGAGTGGCAAACTTTCAGGAATAATAAAACCAATGAGGCTTTTATTGACCGGGTGAATATCGTCAAAGTGCCCTACTGCACCCGAGTTACGGAAGAAATCCATATCTATGAGAAGCTTCTTGCTCACAGCTCACTGAAGGATTCGCCTTGTGCGCCTGATACGTTGAAAATGTTGGCACAGTTTACGGTTTTATCGCGCATTAAAGAGCCGGAAAATTCCAACGTTTATTCCAAGATGCGGATTTATGACGGTGAAAACCTGAAAGATACGGATCCTAATGCCAAGCCGCTGCAGGAGTACAAGGATTCAGCTGGTGTTGATGAAGGGATGGAAGGCCTTTCAACCCGTTTTGCCTTCAAAATTCTCTCAAAGGTCTTCAACTTTGATCCTACAGAAGTTGCTGCCAATCCGGTTCACATGCTGTATGTACTGGAACAACAGATAGAGCAGCAGCAATATCCCAAAGAAGTGCATGAACGCTATCTGCGGTATGTAAAGGAGTTTCTGGCGCCTAAGTACATTGAGTCTCTGGGCAAGGAAATACAGACTGCTTATCTTGAGTCATATTCAGAGTATGGTCAGAACATTTTTGACCGATACATTACCTATGCAGATTTCTGGATTCAGGATCAGGAGTATCGGGATCCTGAAACTGGCGACATTCTTGATCGTTCAGCGATTAATGATGAGTTGGAGAAAATAGAAAAGGCTGCCAGTATCGCCAATCCAAAGGATTTTCGTAATGAAGTGGTCAACTTTGTCTTGAGGGCCAGGGCTAACCATAACGGGAAGAATCCCAGCTGGCTCAGCTATGAAAAAATGCGTTCAGTGATTGAGAAGAAGATGTTCTCAAATACTGAAGATCTGTTGCCGGTTATCTCCTTTAATGCCAAAGGCAGTAATGACGACCAGAAAAAGCACAATGAGTTTGTTAAACGTATGGTAGAACGAGGATATACCGAGAAGCAGGTTCGACTACTGGCGGAATGGTATATTCGTGTCCGCAAGTCGCAGTAAGGTTGCTCTGGCAGAGTGAGCGATTATCCAGGGTGAAAGGACTTCCACCCTGCCTGCTCTGCCCGCCCTGCTATACCTATGAAGTGCACAAGGAGCGTGTTCATGAGTATTATTATCGATCGGCGGTTGAATGGAAAAAATAAAAGTACCGTCAATCGCCAGCGGTTTCTTGAAAGATATAAGAAGCACATCAAGAAAGCAGTGTCTGATGCTGTGAATAAACGCTCCATCACTGATGTTGTTTCTGGAAGTGAAGTAACCATTCCCACCAAAGATCTATCCGAGCCGACTTTCCATCATGGTCAGGGTGGACGTTATAAGCAGGTCCATCCAGGTAACAAGGAGTTTGTCAGTGGTGACCGTATAAAACGACCATCTGGTGGCAGTGGTTCTGGTAGTGGTAAGGGTAAAGCTGGAAACAGCGGCGAAGGAATGGACGAATTCAGTTTCCAGATTAATCATGACGAGTTTCTGGAGCATATGTTTGACAACCTGGAGCTGCCCAATCTGGTCAGGAAACAGTTGGAGGACATGACAGAGTTTAAGATCCGGCAGGCAGGGTATACGACCGCAGGTTCTCCAGATCGCTTGAATGTAGTACGTTCCCTGCGTTCAGCGCATGCTCGCCGTATTGCATTATCCGGCGGTGATCGTCGTGAAATACGCGCACTTAAAAAAGAGCTCAGGGAGATGGAAGTAAGCCCTGATGAAACGGATCAGCAAAGAGTAATTGAGTTAAGAGAACGAATAAAAGAGCTTAATGCTAAGCTGAAAAAACTACCGTTCATTGATGACTTTGACCTGAAGTACAACAATATGGTCAAAGTACCTTCCCCAAGTAATAAAGCCGTTATGTTCTGTGTGATGGATGTGTCTGGATCAATGACCCAGGATATCAAGGACATGGCGAAGCGATTCTTCATTTTGCTCTATCTGTTTCTACAGCGTAATTACAAAGAGATTGAAGTGGTTTTCATCCGTCATCATACAGCGGCAAAAGAGGTAGATGAAGATGACTTTTTCTACTCAAGAGAAACTGGTGGAACTATTGTCTCCAGCGCTCTGGAAATGACGCGTGATGTTATTAACAAACGTTACAGCCCAGCTGACTGGAATATCTATGTTGCTCAGGCATCTGATGGAGATAACTGGGAAGGTGACTCCAGTGTCTGCACCAAGATTCTGACTGAGCAGATCATGCAAAAGGTTCAGTACTACTGCTACGTGGAAATCACTGATCGTGCCCATCAGAATTTATGGCGTGAGTACCAGAGTGTTGCGGAGAAGTTTAAAGATCACTTTGCCATGCAGCAGATCAAATCACCCAATGATATTTATCCGGTTTTCCGAAAACTGTTTGAGAAGAAGGAAAATGCATGAGTAGCAAGTTGATCTCTACGGGTCTTGAGTGGACCTTTGAGCTGATTCAACAATACGATAAGGAACTTGCTCGTCTTGCGGATCGTTTTCGGTTGGATACTTATCCTAATCAAATTGAGGTTATCAGCTCAGAGCAGATGATGGATGCCTATGCTTCTACAGGTATGCCATTAATGTACAATCACTGGAGCTTTGGTAAGCACTTTCTCCATACCCAGCAGAATTATCAGCGGGGTAGAATGGGACTGGCTTATGAAATTGTGATTAACTCAAATCCCTGCATTGCTTATCTCATGGAAGAAAATACGATCACGATGCAAGCATTGGTATTAGCTCATGCCAGTTATGGTCATAACTCGTTCTTCAAAGGCAACTATTTATTCCAGACGTGGACGGATGCTGAGTCCATCATTGATTATTTATTATTTGCGAAAAATTACATTGCCCAGTGCGAAGAGAAATATGGTATTGAGGCAGTTGAAGAAATATTGGATGCCTGCCATGCATTAATGAACCAGGGGGTTAACCGGTATAAAAGACCAAGCCCCCTTTCAGCGGAGCAGGAAAAAGCAAGGCAGGAAGACAGAGCGGAATACATACAGCGAACACTAAACGATATATGGACAACCATTCCGAAAGTTGAGAAAACAGAAGAAGAAAAAGAAGAGCGGTTCCCAAAAGACCCTGAAGAAAATTTGCTCTATTTCTTTGAAAAGAATGCCCCACTTCTTGAGACCTGGCAGCGTGAGCTCTTGCGAATAGCCAGAAAAATTGCCCAATACTATTATCCTCAGAAACAAACCCAGGTGATGAATGAAGGCTGGGCATGCTTCTGGCACTATCACCTTCTTCATGAGCTTTACAATGAAGGCAAAGTGTCTGATGGCTTCATGTTGGAGTTTCTTCACTCTCATTCCAGTGTTATTTATCAACCACCTTTTGATAGTCCGCACTACAGCGGTATCAATCCATACACACTTGGCTTCAGTATGTTCATGGATATTCGGCGTATTTGTGAGAATCCTACTGATGAAGATCGAGAGTGGTTTCCGGATATAGCTGGGAGTGACTGGCTGGATACTGTGCACTTTGCTATGAAAAACTTTAAAGATGAAAGTTTTATTCTGCAGTTTCTTTCTCCTAAGATTATGAGAGATTTAAGGTTGTTTTCCATTCTGGATGATGAATCCCGCTCTTATCTCGAGGTGGATAGTATTCATGATGAAATAGGCTATAAAGCTATTCGTGAGTCTCTGGCTGCCCAATACAACCTGGGAAATCGTGAACCCAATATTCAGGTTTATAATGTGAATGTTCGAGGTGATCGAATGTTGACGCTTCGTCATTATCAACATCAGGGAAGGCCGTTGGGTAAAGAAACGGATGAACTACTCAAACACATACACAGAATCTGGCAGTTTGATGTGGAAATTGAATCTTTCGAGAATGATGCAGTTACTCAGAGCTGGCAGTGCAGTGAAAATACCAAGCGTAAGTAGTCATTTTTCTATTATGGATCCATTGTTTGGGAGAATAAAAAAATATTAGTCATCCTGAATGTTCATATGAATAAACAGTAAAAGCGCTGGCAAGTGACTTCCCGGTGCGACTGTTAGCTGTGCTTGAAAATGGTATGCCAATAAATTTGGCTATCAGGAGCTACTGCTTTTGAGTCAAAATAGTTCATTTGAACTATCCCTCTGATTTATACAACTTATTCCTATTAGAACTAATAATGACTTGTTCAAAAAAACAACCTGACTGAAAGGATTAGTTGTCTATTTCAGGGTTAATAGGTCCTCATTTTTTAGTATTATCCATTCACATTATTTTTAATATTTATATAATGGTACTCAGCTTTAGAGCTTAGGTATTACGGACGTTTGAGAAGTTTATTTCTGAAATTAATAAAGCATTTCCAGTGTAACTTCTGAACTGGCCAATTCTCTTATATTACCGACTCTACAAGCAGTCTATGCTGCTCTGGGTTTCGAGCTTAATGTTCG
>OODV01000163.1 GCA_900299555.1 uncultured Endozoicomonas sp. | reverse complement strand
CTCAATATCTGTCTGAAGTCCTCGCGGGGTGCGGGGTTTCATGATTTTTCCCTGGCCATCGTCCAAACTCATCCGGAAAGTCTCACCATTACGAGCAGTCTTCAATAAGCAGGCGATTATTTTTAGCGGTAGAACCAGGATCTGAGCCCTTACCTGGCAACATATCTTTGATAAGCCCCCATTGTTCATTGTTGAGAGTTATACGAGCCATCGGGAATCCAAAAGATAAACTGCAGCTCGTTACCCGTGTGTCGCAGACCTGATTAAAAGCTTACGAGTCGGTTAAATGTAAACGCCCCCTAGTATGAGGCAGGAAATGAAAAAAGCATTAATAACTGGTATTACTGGCCAAGATGGTGCCTACCTAGCGGAGCTGCTGCTAGAAAAAGGGTATGAAGTTCATGGAATTAAGCGGCGAGCATCTTTGTTTAATACCGATCGTATAGATCACCTCTACAAAGATCCACATGAAGCTGATGTACGCATGTTCTTACATCATGGTGACTTAACAGATTCTTCAAGTCTGATTCGCATTATCCAGCAGGTACAACCGGACGAGATATACAACCTTGCTGCTCAAAGTCACGTTGCGGTGTCCTTTGAAGAACCTGAATATACTGCTAATTCCGATGCGCTCGGAGCATTAAGAATTCTCGAAGCAATTCGTATTCTAGGCATGGAAAAGAAAACCCGTTTCTATCAAGCCAGTACGTCGGAGCTTTTTGGTCTGGTACAGGAGGCTCCTCAAAAAGAAACAACACCATTTTATCCACGTAGCCCTTATGCGGTAGCAAAGCTTTATGCATATTGGATTACAGTCAATTACCGTGAGGCATATGGCATTTATGCTTGTAACGGAATTCTGTTTAATCATGAGTCACCGGTTCGTGGTGAGAATTTTGTTACACGCAAAATTACGCGAGCCTTGGCGCGTATCAAACTGGGGTTACAGGACTGCCTGTATCTCGGCAATCTCGATGCTAAACGAGACTGGGGGCATGCAAAAGACTATGTCGAAATGCAGTGGCTAATGCTTCAACAGGATCAGCCTGAGGACTTTGTCATTGCTACGGGCATTCAATACAGTGTGCGAGATTTTGTAAATGCCGCTGCGGCGGAGCTCAACATGGATATTCAGTGGGTGGGTCAAGGTGTTGATGAAGAAGGCTATTGGGTCAATCGGCACGAAAGAATGGACACTGACCTGGCACGAGAGCCGATTGTTCATGTTGACCCACGTTACTTTCGGCCTACAGAGGTTGAAACACTGCAGGGAGATCCTGGGAAAGCACGTGAGAAGCTGGGCTGGGCTCCCAAAATAATCTTTGAAGAGTTAGTGGCTGAGATGGTTCGTGAAGATTTGAAATCTGCGGAGCGTGATGAGTTGGTCAAAAACCATGGTTATCCTGCATTCGACCATATGACTGATACTGTATGCTGATCACCGAAGGTGCAAAGCGAGCTCTTATTGTTTCAATTCTCTCGAAAGGGTGGGCTGCAGCACTTTCTCTGATAGCTGTACCATTCTATTTACGCTTCATTGGTGTTGAGGCTTATGGTGTAGTTGGCTTGTTTGTCAACTTTTCCATTCTGGTAGGGTTTCTTGATCTTGGTCTGGGTGCCACACTTACTCGTGAGCTCGCTCGACTGCCGGTAAAAGCGGGAACCTTAGCCGAGGGGCGAGATTTAACGCGGACATTTGAATTTATATATGGGCTCATTGCGTTACTTATAGGATTATTAGTAGTAGTTGGTTCAACGTCAGTAGCAGAGCACTGGGTTCAGGCCCAGACTTTGACAAGTTCGGTGATTGCTCGGGCACTTGCGCTTGGGGGTGTTGCGTTGGCATGCCAATGGCCGACGAATCTTTACTCAGCCGGTCTGGCGGGTTTGCACCGACAGGTGCAACTCGGGATCGCAACCATGTTGTTTGCTACTATACGTATTTTTCTGACAGTGGCTGCAGTATGGTGGCAGCCAAGCCTTGAAAGCTTCTTTTGGGCTCAAACTATTTCGGCAATCTTTCAAACTCTGGGGATACGCTGGTTGCTATGGAGGTCGCTTAGGCTGGATGAACATAAGCCTTGCCTGCGGCTTTCTATTCTTAACTCATCGTTTCGCTTCGCTGGTGGAATGACGGGGATTGCCATTACCAGTATCATTTTGACACAAACGGATAAAGTGATTCTTAGCAGAGTTCTGAGCCTTACAGACTTTGGTGTTTATGTGGTCGCCAGCACATTTTCAGCAGGACTGTACATGCTTATCAGCCCAATGTTCTCAGTGATCTTTCCGCGATTTTCATCACTTATTCATGATGATGATAGTATCAAGTTAGCGGATTGTTATCATACTAGTAGCCAAGTTATGGCCTTACTTGTGATCCCCACTGCTGTGGTGATAGCTCTATTCTCGAAAGAACTTTTATATATTTGGACAGGTGATTACGAAATAAGCCTAAATGCAAGCCTTATTCTGTCTTTTCTTATTATGGGTAATGCGTTTAATGGACTTCTTAATCTGCCTTTCTCTATGCAGATGGCCTATGGGTGGACAAGTCTCGCCCTGAGTTTGAATATTCTATATATTTTTTTTCTAGTCCCTGGAATTTGGTTGGCTTCCTTGAATTATGGAGCAGCCGGTGGTGCATCAGTATGGCTTATTCTGAATCTATTGAGCTTTTTATTAATGCCTTTTTTAATGCATAAAAAGTTAATTCATGGAGAAATGGGCAATTGGTATCTATACGGTTCAGTGATTCCATTATTGGTATCTTTCCTAGTTGCACTGCCAGTTTTTTTGTTCGGCGTCAATGGTGGCAAGTTAGAAGTATTGATTTTGATAATATTATTATGGCTAGCAATTGTATTTTTATTAATTTTAATACTGCCAAAAACAAGATCTCATATTTTGGTCACTGCTTCGAATATTGGTTAATGATGAAGTCTGGATAATTTTTCGAAAGGCATTAAAGAATGATTGCACTTTTGAGAAGAATTAAACGAGAATTTTTGATATTTCAGTTCAACTTACGTGACTTTTTTGACACATATGTTTCTCGTTCTTTACCTCTTGATAAAACTCCGTACGGTTTCTTGTTAACTGGAAGTAATTCAAACCATCACAAGTCTATGCAAAAAGGTGAGTTTGAGCGAGATGAAGTAGATTGGATGCTTGAGCAGTTTAAGAGCATTACGGTTTTTATTGATGTGGGTGCCAATATTGGCTACTTTTCCTGCTTGGCTAGAGCTCATGGTAAGCACGTGATAGCAATTGAACCACATTACCAAAATATACAGAGTTTATTGAAAAATATCGACGTTAATGATGGTCCACCGGTTGAGGTTCTTCCTGTGGGTTTGTCATTCGAGGTGGGTATACTTAAACTTTATGGTCTTTCCAGTACAGGAGCATCCTTGCTTCCCCACTGGGCTGGAGCCCCTGAGTCTTTTTCTAAAAAAGTGCCTGTTACTACATTGGATAATATTATTGGAGGAAGATTTCTTGATGAGCAGTTATTAATTAAAATTGATGTTGAAGGACATGAGCATGGAGTCATTAAAGGGGCTAAAGAAACACTTGAAAGAAGTATTAAGCCTATTTGGCTTGTTGAAATAACCAGTAGCCAATTTCATCCGGAAGGGGTAAATCCAAACTTCGAAAAAACTTTCTCTGAGTTTTGGGGGTTAAAATACAATTGCTATGCCTTGACACAATTAGGCCCTGAATTGATTGATTCGCTAGATATGAAAAAAATAGAGCATTATCAGGAGTCAGGAATAATCAACTATATCTTTTCAGGTTGATAATATACCGGAGCAGACATTCTATGTTTCAAGTATTACAGACTAAGAGGCAGATTGCAGAGGCAAGAAGCTCAATGGTCTCAAAGGGGCGATCGGCAACTGAAGGTAAGCTGGCAAAATTTTTTCGGAGGATAGGGCTTCTTAACAATTTACCCGTAGGAGATGAGGTGAAAAGTTGGGATGTTGCACGGACCTTGGATTTTATAGAAGAAAATTTCTCTAGGGATGTAAAAATTCTCGACCTTGGAACTTTCTGCTCAGAGGTTCCGGTTGCTTTGGCACGAATGGGGTTTACAAATGTCCACGGTGTGGACCTTAACCCTAAAGTTTTAACTATGCCTTATTCGGATCGTATTCATTACTGTGTAAGTGACTTTATGAATACACCATTTCCCTCAGGTAGCTTCGAAGTTATCACTTCGATTTCTGTGATTGAGCACGGTTATGATCCGGAGCGACTGTTTTCTGAGTTAGGGCGTTTATTAATACCTGGCGGGTACTTTATCGCGTCCTTCGACTATTGGCCGGAAAAAATTGATACCAATGAAACTCGGTTCTTCGATATGAGCTGGCTGATTTTCTCCGAACATGACATAACCCTGATGCTTGATGAAGCAGGACGTCATGGTCTAAGCCCTGCGGGTAAACTTCACCCAGAGGCAGATGAACGAGCAATTAACTGTATGAATTTTGACTATACCTTCGGATGGATTGTGCTACGTAAGGATGGATAATGCGAGTTTTGCTGGTAACTGGTTGCTATCCGCCTGATCAATGTGGAGTGGGCGACTACGCTGAGAAGTTAGCAAGTGCTTTGAGTGTCGTCGAAGATGTTAAAGTCGGTGTACTGACAACTTTGGTTCATGGTCGCAATAATAAGAGTGCGAGCTCTGTCGAATTGATTGATGCAGTCCATCAGTGGACTTTTTATGAATTGCCAAAACTTATCCTCACGATTCGTCGATGGAAGCCTGATCTTGTTCATATTCAATATCCATCACAAGGGTATACTCACCCTGGATTAATATCTCTTCTGCCATTTGTATGTCGTCTGTTCGGGATAAAAGTGGTTCAAACATGGCATGAACCCCATGGTCAGAGTAAAAAACATCGTGTGAAAAGCCTGCTTTATTTTTCTGCTCTTAAGTTAGGAGCGAAGGGGCTTATTTTTGTACGTCCGAATTACATCAGTCTTTTGCCCGCGCCCTATGGTCAGATGATAAAACATATTCCTCAGGTAATCATTCCAAATGCTAGCCCATTGCCTGCAAGCGAACTCGATGAAACACTCCGCATGTTACTCCGGAAAGAACACCTTGGTACTTATCAACGCCTGATCGTTTTTTTCGGCTTTGTGTATCCCAGCAAGGGTGTTGATTTACTTTTTGATATTGCTACTTCATCACGTGATTCATTAGTAATAGCGGGTGCAGTCAAGGATGACAGTTATATGCAGCATTTAGTCAACGCTGCCCAAGCCAAAGGGTGGCGGGATGACCAACTTCATTTCACTGGCTTCCTTTCGCCTCAGGATGCTGCAGACTTGTTATCTGTCGCTGACGCGGTTGTCTTGCCTTTTCTCGATGGAGGCGGTGAGTGGAATACATCAATTCACAGTGCATTAGCACAAGGGACGCTAGTGATTACCACCTCTCTATCACCGCATGGAGACGAGCCAACGCTCAATCTATACACTGCTGCACCCATGGATATCGTCGATATGCGAGGTGCTCTTGATCGGCTTGCAGGGCGACGAACACCACCTATATCTTCAGAAAGTCAGTGGGTCGATATTGCAAACGCTCATCTGGCTTTTTACCAGCAATTTGTGAACCCTGTTGTGAGTAATCAGGCGTGAACACCCATTCCAACAAGACTGCCCTGATTACTGGCTTGAGGGGGCAGGATGGATCCTATCTTGCCGAGTACTTGATTACGAAGGGATATCATGTTGTCGGTACTTCCCATACCAAGGCCGGTACTTTTCGCCTACCCGCGCTTAATACAGATGTAGAAATCAAACAGCTTGACCTTGGTAGCGTGACCGAAGTGAAGAATATGATTGACAAAGTACACCCAGATGAGATTTACAATTTTGCTGCACGTTCATCAAGTGCGCAGCTCTTTGATGACCCCATCGCAACAGCAGAGATTAATGGGTTGGCAGCAGTACGGTTTTTGGAGGCTATTCGTGAGATTTCACCCGAAACTCGTTTTTGTCAGGCTGCAAGTAGCGAGATATTCGCGGGTACTCTTGTCTCGCCGCAAGACGAGACCACTTATTATTGCCCCATTAACGCCTATGGTTCAGCTAAGGCTTATGCCGCCAATATGGTGAAGGCATACAGACTTAGCCACGGATTATTCGCAAGTACGGCCATTTTGTACAACCATGAAAGCCCTCGTAGAGGCATGGACTATGTGACTAGAAAGATTTCACATACAGTTGCCATGATTGCCTTGGGTCAAGCGAATGAATTGGTATTAGGTGCCCTGGACAACCGCCGTGACTGGGGGTTTGCCAGTGACTATGTTCGTGCGATGTGGCTCATGTTGCAGCAACAGGATGCTGAGGACTGTGTGATTGCTACCGGAGTGTCACACAGCGTGCGGGACTTTTGCAAGATTGCCTTTTCACACGTGGGGCTCGAATACAGAGATTATGTTCGAGTTGACCCACAGTGGGCACGACGAACGGAAATGGTTGAGCTACGAGGAAACCCCGCAAAGATAAAAAACCTAGGTTGGGAGGCCAGTGTCAGCTTTGCTGACCTCGTGTACATGATGGTTGATGCTGATCTGACGCAATTAAACTCTAATTTGAATAAATTTTAATGTGGAGTGAACATGTATAAAGCAATCCATCAATGCCGTATCTGTGGCAATAAAAATCTTATTCAAGTATTAGATCTAGGTGAACAAACATTAACGGGTGTATTTCCTAAACATAAAGATCAGCAAATCACATGTGGCCCACTACAATTAGTCAAGTGTACCGGAAGCGAACAGTGCTGTGGCCTGTTGCAATTAGCTCATTCGTACGACCTTGGTGAGATGTATGGCGAAAACTACGGCTATCGCTCAGGATTGAATCCCAGCATGGTCAAACACCTTCACGCAAAAGTTGCACGTATTCTCAATATGGTTGACTTTTCAGGCAATCCTATTGTGCTTGATATCGGCAGTAACGATGGTACGACATTGTCAGCGTATCCTTCTGATAAATGTGTTCGGGTAGGGATAGACCCAACCTCGGCAAAGTTTTACCAGTATTACCCAGAAGATGCCCGGGTAATCACAGACTTCTTTTCCGCGAACCGATTCTATGAAGCGTTTCCTGGTCAGAAAGCGAAAGTAGTGACTTCATTTTCAATGTTTTATGACCTTGAGAGCCCAATGGATTTCGTGTGTGAAGTGTCTGACATTCTTGAGGAACAAGGTATCTGGGTATTCGAACAGAGTTATATGCCGCTCATGTTGGAGCGCAATTCGTATGACACCGTGTGTCATGAACATCTGGAGTATTACGGTCTGAGACAAATAGACTGGATGCTCAGCCTGAACGGGCTCAAAATCGTGGATGTTGAGTTCAACGATGTAAATGGTGGTAGCTTCTCAGTGACCGCAGCAAAAGTGGGTTCAGGCTATGCCGAAAGTGCCAATGCAAAGGAAATTATCGCTCGTGAGGAAGCTCAGGGTCTTGGTGAATTAGAGCCATACTTTGCGTTTGCAGAGCGGGTCCTGGCAAGTCGAGCTGAGCTGCGAGCTTTTATTACCCAAGCCCGTTCTGAAGGGCGTCGAATAGCTTTTCTCGGTGCTTCTACCAAAGGCAATGTGCTTCTGCAGTACTGTGGATTTACGGAAAAGGATGTGCTCTCAGTGGGAGAGGTCAACCCGGAAAAGTTTGGTACTTACACCCCAGGCACCCTTCTACCCATTGTCGATGAACAGGACTTGCTTGCTGACGAGCCGGACTATCTGGTTGTGCTTCCTTGGCACTTCAGAGAGTTTTTCGTAGAGAAATACAGCCTGAAAAAGGCTCGATTAGTCTTTCCTTTACCCCGGTTAGAAATCTTTGATCCAGATAATAAAATAGGCTGAGTGCAGGCATTACACATGACATTACTGCAACTTGATAGCCAATCCAGAAGACCGTTGTTGTCGTTTGCTATACCGACATATAATTTTGGGAAATTCATTGGTGAGACGATTAAATCCATTATCGAAGGTGCAACGACGTTCAAACAAGACCATTATGAAATCGTTATATTAGATGGTGGTTCAGATGATGAAACCGACAAGGTGATCAGCGAACTTACACAGCAATACAGAAATATTCGCTACAAGAAAAATGCAGCAAGAGGAGGAATTGATCGAGATTTAAATGAAGTTGCCGGGATGGCTGAGGGAAAATATATATGGCTTTTCAGTGCCGATGATCTCCTTGTTTCCGGCTGGGATCAACATGTTGCTTGCCTTCTTGAGATGCAGAAAGACATCTACTTAGTGCCTGCCGAGCTCTGCGATTATTCCATGGGACATCTGCGTAATAATCCTATTTTTTGTACTACTGGCAATAAGTACTTAGAGTTCAGTTTCGATGGAACCAGCAAGACTATAAATGCTTATTTGCACCGGGCGAATACACTCGAAGCCTTATTCAGTTTCATGAGTGCGGTTATCGTAAAAGCTGACCTATGGAGAGCTCTCAAGGAGCGCCCTGACTACTATGGGAGTTGTTGGGCACACTGTACCAGGCTATTACCCTCTCTTTTTCAAAAAACGACGCTAGTATATGCAAACAAATACTTAATTAAAAAAAGAGGGGGGAATGATTCATTTATGGAAAATGGATTTGTTTCACGGATAGGAATAGCTGTTGATGGCTGGGGACGAATTATTCATGAGTTTTTCAGCAATCATGAGCATCAAGAACAATTATTCAAAGCTCTTAGAAAAGATATGCCTATTCTGTTATTCGTCTACGCGAAAATTTCGGCGAAAGATAGGTTGGAAATCATACGCTTGAATACTATGTCCCATGCTCTCTATTCTGAATGGTCAGCCACACGGCGTTCAAAAATATACTATTTACTGTATAGTCTGGTACCTGCTAGCGCTACATTAAATCGTATATTAGAGCCGTATTTACCATTTCTAATTCGGCTTAGGCACAAGTTAAGAGCCCTTATTTCAGGAATCAAATGACTGCAAGTAGTTTACTTGTTGCACTTATTTGTATCATAAATACGATGGGGATTGCCCGTTACTGGTTTCAGTGGGGGGATCCAGCATCTTCGCCCACATACAAGCTTGTTCCTGATGCGTATTTTTTATTTTGGAACTTGCTGACGGCACTAGTGGTTATAATTCTGATTACAAGAATACGTAAGCCATTTTTACCCTTTGCAATATGCTATCTATACCTGATACTTTTTTCTATTATTGTTATGAAGCAAAGTGATTCGTTTTACGTTCATGGGACGGGCAGAAGCCTAATTCTTAATGGATTTTTTTTTATTGCTCTAGCTTCCAGTGCTAAATGGGTAAATATAAAAAAATTTAATAGAAGTATTGAGTTTCTCGCGATCCTTTGTATCGCTTTTTTATGCTTTCAGGTTATACAGTTCTATATGTTTGGGGTACTGCCCTCTCATTCCCATCCAGACTATTTGATTCGGTATGGAGGTATATATGATGACAGTTTGGTTCTGGCAATTATCTTGCCTATGTTTGTTGGCTACTATGTGAGAAAATTCCTGAACCCCATAGCCAATCTGGCTATTTGTCTTTTGGGTGTCAGCATTTCTTTTCTCACTGGAAGTTACACTGGTATCCTGATTATGTTGGTATATACGGCTTTATGCATGAGAGGAAATCCAAGGTTTTTAATTGGGATTTTTTTTGTAATAGCAGCAGCAAGCGTGTGGCAGTTTGAAGAATTATACAGTACCTGGCTGTTTAAGAAGGAGTCTATCTTTTCTCACATAAAGGGATGGGATGATATAGCTCAGCTTACTGTACCCACCCTGTTAGGCATATCCCCAACTGATCTATACCCAGAGCCAGGTTATGCTTCATTGCTGCTCAACTTTGGGGTTCCCTTGCTGCTTGTTTTGGTAGGAGTCTTATTCTATGTATGGCTCATATGCTTCTTATCGCTTAACAATAAATATACACCTCGTGATTTGCGTATGCTTTTCGGGGCAACCGAGGGCCTACTCATAAGTGTTGCTTTGGCCAATTTCAATTTGCCAGTGGCAATTTTCCCACCTGTTTTTTTTATGCTTTCTATTTTATCCGGGATTTCAGTTTATCAATACACACAGATTAAAAACTCCTTTAAGTATGAGGGGCAGCCTGAATGATGTATTTAAACTGAGTGGGAAGCCTCGTGAAGCATGTACTAATGAATCTTGTTAGTGCTATCAATAGTGCTTTTTTGAAGGTTAATAAAAATTCTCTGAAGTTATTGTATTCAATGCATTTGGGGATTTTATATTTAAATGATAGAACATATGATATTACGTTGGATGCTGGAAGAGAGGGATGTTGTAACGTACTGCTTCATATTAATACACAATAGTTTTCTCAAAAGAATTTCAACCGCACCCATAAGTACTCCATCATATTTTATCAGCCTGTTCATAAATACGTAGCATATCGAAAAAACAAGATATAAGTTTTTGCCTGATAATAGACAGTTTCCAAGTTGATTAGAATAAAGTCATGACTCTTAAAGTATTACATGTTTACCGGACTTATTTTCCTGACAGTCAGGGTGGTCTTGAAGAAGTTATTCGACAGATATGTTTGAATACTGGCTCTCATGGTGTGGAAAGCTGTGTTTTTTCGCTTAGCATTAATCCGGAGCCTGCAGTAATGAAGCGAGAAGAATCGATACTTTACCGTTTTCACCGTACTTTTGAAGTGGCTTCTTGTGGTGTTTCATTGTCTTCTTTTTCCGGATTTAAAGCGCTGACTAAGCTGGCAGATATTATTCACTACCATTTTCCTTGGCCCTTTGCAGACATGCTGCATCTAGCATGTGGCGTAAAAAAACCTTCTGTTATCACCTATCACTCGGATATTGTTCGTCAGAAGTTTTTGCTTCATCTGTACAGGCCTCTAATGCGCCGATTTTTGAATAGCGTTAATGTGATTGTTCCGACTTCTCATAATTATTTTGTGACCAGTGAGGAGTTGGAGCGTTATGCAGAGAAAGTAAAGGTTATCCCTATTGGTCTTGATAATGATAGTTATCCAGAGGTATCTGAGGACTTACTGAGGATATGTCGAGAATGTCATGGAGAGGGATTTTTCCTTTTTATCGGAGTGCTTCGTTATTACAAAGGACTACATATTCTCCTGGATGCTATTAAGGGTACATCTATACGCTGTTTGATCGCTGGCTCTGGGCCTGTTGAGAATGAGCTTAAGGAAAGGGCTGTCAGCCTTGGATTGAGAAACGTTCACTTTGCTGGTCATGTCAGTGATGATGAAAAAGTGGCTTTGCTCACACTTTGCCGGGCAGTGGTGTTTCCTTCACACCTTCGCTCAGAAGCATTTGGTGTGACCCTGCTGGAAGGTGCGATGTATAGCAAGCCTCTTATTTCTACCGAGATTGGCACTGGAACTAGTTATATCAATCAACATGGGGAAACAGGTTTTGTGGTAACCCCGTCCGACCCAGTATCTCTTCGACAAGCAATACTGAAGTTTCAGAATAACCCTGAACTTGCCCAGCAGATGGGGCGTGCAGCGCGCAATAGGTATGAACAGGAGTTTACGGGAGAGTTGATGGGTAAACGTTATGCACAGCTCTATAAGAATATTCTGGAGCAACAATGACAGGTTCACTCTTTGCCGTTGTTTTATAGCTTTAGGGGAGAACCTGAAGTTTTTCCTTAAAGGTAACGTTATTGAAAAGGCAGTGTCAGATTATCATTACTTATACACCTGAGGGACTCTGGGGATGTATCTCATACTCCAGATACTCCGTAAACTCTGTATTCAAAGCGGCTTCAATAGCCACCTTGAAAAGCATCTACCAGAAGTCATTAAGATCTGTCTCTGACTTAATGGATTTAGCAGCTTCTTTAGCAAAGGCTTCAAGTTGATTTATATCCATGCTTGCCTAGCTCAACCTGGTTGGGTTTAAAGATAGGCAGAAACACAGCTCTATCTACAGTCTCTCGTAAATTTCCCCCTACGAGTCACCCATTTAAAACTATCGCTGGTTAATTCCAGCCTCTCCTAACCAATAACCATTACAACCCATCACATATTTTCCTGAACTTCCACTTCCCATAGCCAATACAAACTCCTCAGCAGTTTTCAAAATATCCTCTGAATGCCCGGAAAGACGCATAGCCTTCACCCCAGCATCCTGCATAACCTGCCACTGATCCAGAATGTTATGACAGCTGCCAGACAGGGTCTGGATACCATTAATGGTGAACAGTGCATCGCCCTCCTGGGTGGCCAGGGGAATACCTGCGGATGACTTGATGCAGCTGAACTCGCAGCTGTCTTTGCTCAGCTCATGAGTACGTGCTGTAAAACACCGGGCAGAGTATGCCAGTGGTAGATAACCATAGCTGAACACTTCTGTTTCCAGGTCGTTAATCCCCAGCTCTTTCAATCGGGACATTATCAGCTTCAGATGATCAAAAGAGAGTTCAACTGGCAATACCCAGCGTTTTAAGCCTGTACGATGCAGTACCTGTAAGGCTTCAGCGCTGTAGAGGTTAACAGAAGGACCAGTAATAAAGGGAATACCCGCTTTTGTGAGATAGTGAACAGCAGCCATATCATTGGCTTCCACAGCAAACTCACCATTCTCGCAAACCTTGCTGACCTGGCTCAGCTCCGACTCGGCCTCAATCAGTGTCAGTGTTGAAAGAACGACTTCCTTCCCTTTTGCCTGCAACATTTTCGCGATGTTTAGCCAGTCATCCAGTTTCAGCTCTCGCCTTTTAGAGCAGACGACTTCTCCCAGGTAGACTCGATCAATCGATGACTCAGCAACCTTTTCATAAAACGTAACAACTTCTTTTTTCGGCCAGAAGAACAGTAATGGGCCAAGGGTAATTTGCATAACTCTTTCCAGATTCGCTCCTATTGTGCTTATAGAAGCGTCTTTATTATTTTCACCACAAAGACACAAAGCCACGAATATTTAAAGCTTCCTATGTGTCTTTGTGGTTCAAAAAATACATCAATACAAGATGTCAACAACAGCCGACGTTACTGCCAGGGACGGTTATAAGCACCCAGTGTTGTCTGACTACCTTCAGATAATTTTGCTAGCCCGCTCATCCAACGTTCATGGGTAGAAAAACTGGTTGGATTAGTCTGATAGTGATCAATCGCCTCACGCCAGATTCTCACTACTTCAGCAACATAGGCCGGGCTCCGCTGGCGACCTTCTATTTTCACAGCACTAATACCTGCCTGATACAGCTCAGGAATAAGATCCAGCGTGTTGAGACTGGTCGGTTCTTCGATGGCATGACTAACCTTACCATTCACTTCGAACCGCCCCTTGCAAAGCGTCGGGTAACCCGCTTGCTCATTATTATCAAAGCGGTCGATTAGCAAGCCACCCAACCGGGTTTCCATGCCATTAGCTGTCGTCTGCCAGCGCACAGCGGATGCTGGTGAACAAGCGCCCGCAGTATTAGGGGACTCTCCCGTTACATAAGAAGAGAGAATGCAACGACCTTCCGCCATGATACAAAGACTGCCAAAAGCAAATACTTCCAGTTCCACAGGACTTTTTTGAGCCAATCGCTCAACCTGTTTTAACGACAGCACCCTGGGTAATACCGCACGTTTAATACCAAAATGATCATGATAAAAAGACAGGCTAGCCTGATTGGTGGCCGAGGCCTGAACAGAGAGGTGTAGATTAAGATCCGGGTGTCTTTTGCTCGCGTAGTCCAATACGCTGATATCAGCAGCAATCAAGGCATCCACACCGAAGTCGGCACACATGTCGACCGCTTTTTTCCAGCGATTCCAATTGGTTGCCTGGGCGTAAGTATTCACAGCAACAAACAGCCGAACCTTTTTACCACGAGGATTTTTATTGACGTAATCAAGGGCTTTTATTGCCCTCTGATCGGAAAAATTAAGGCCAGCAAAATGCCGCGCATTCGTTTCATCCCGGAAGCCGATATAGACAGCATCAGCACCATTATCAACAGCAGCTTTAAGAGAAGGAAGATTACCGGCAGGACACACCAATTCCATAGAATTATCCCATAGTTTTTTCCGCAGCATATCATGCTGAACAAAAAACCAACTTGATACTTATCAAGAGATAAGTAGCTGGCCATATGGAATCGAATATTTCTAGCTACTTATGCAGGTACTATGCGAGGCACAATGGAGGGAGCATAACCGTAGCTATGTGACCGGAGTTGTAACGAATCAGAGTGCCTGAACAAGGAGTCAGAAATATATGATTTCATATGGTTAGTTACTTATTCATGAAAGAGCCTCAGATGCCACCAGCACTGTTTTTATGCACTGATGGCTATAGGTTGCAGAGGAAAAACATGGAGTGTTTTATAGCGTGTGCCAACAGAGCTACTTTCACTTTCCATCAATACCACTTCACCGACCGTCATGCGGAAACTGGGAAGGTTAAAATACTGGCTATGGGTTACATGCCGAGGGTGTTTGAAACTGCCAAGGGTAACGTGGGGCCGGAAATGTCGGGTTTCAGCACTGAAACCGGATTGCACCGCCGCCCGCTCACAAATATCGGCAAGGCGCTTCAACTCCTGACCTGAATGCATTTCCAGGGCAAGAACTCTGGGTTTTCGCCCAGTTGGAAAGAAACGAAAGCACCCTGTCATACTGTCAAAAGTATGGTAATCAGCAAGATCCTTCTGGAGACAGTTAATTAACTGGTGTAACTGATGGGGGTAGCTGTTTCCAAGGAATTTCAGAGTAATATGTTGCTGCTGGGGAACCACCCATTTCAAGTCATGAACGTGGCCTTCTCCTGCCCGATGAATCGCTTTCTTATGAAGCGTTGCGGCCAACTCAAGAGGTAGCTTTACCGCAAGGAATGTTCTGATTGAAGAGTTTTTCGACAGCGGCTCCTCTAAGGAGGTTAGGTCACTGGGGGCGTTGTAGCTAATGTGATTATTTTTCATATTATTCTAACTTCAACGTCTGACTGCTAAATTAAAACCGGCTGCACCCTGCAACTGTTCAGTTTGGCTCAGTTTGTTTAGTCTAGTACATTGATAGCAGAAAGCTGCCTCGATGACAGCATTATTCCAAAAGTGCCTGAAAAAAGCGGCGATTAATCTTGATGCCTGATTCTGCTATCTGCTCAGGAAATAAACGGACATGTACTGGCACTTTGAACTTAGCTATCTTGCCTGCCAGCCTCTCTTTTGTAAATGGTTCATTCAGGGTACCGTCCACCGTCTGAACGTAGGCAACGGGTCTCATTCCAAACTCAGAATCAGTCATAGATACCACAACTGCCTGAACAATTTCCGGAAGTGTCAGCAGAGCCTGCTCAATCTCTTCTGGATGAATATTCTCCCCTCCAGATATCAACATATTATCCATGCGGCCACATATCTGTATCTGGCCATTAAACCATAGTCCTTTATCTCCAGTATGGAACCAGCCTCGGGAGTCGCCCAAAGAAGTCACTGCTCCATCTGCATAGTACCCCTTTGCCAGGGTTTCCCCTCGAACCAGAATCTCACCCTGTTCAGACAATCTGACTTCACGCCAGGGCAACACGCTTCCAGAGGTAACACCACTGTCCGTAAACAATGGCTCCCCTGTACAAATCTGCGATGACATCTCGGTCATACCATAAGTTGTCAGCACGGTGATTCCCTGTGCTTTCACCTCCTCCACCAGCCGTGGAGACGCAACGCCACCACCTAGCAGAATATATCGTACACCCGCCTCATAAAGTGATAACCCGGACTGAATCAGCCGGAACAGCTGGGTATTAACCAGTGAAAGGTGCGTTAATCGCTGCCTGACCAGCATTTCATCCAGAGGGTGCTTGCGTTCCTGCCTGCTATCAAAGAGTGTCATGGTTGCACCAGCAAGCAGACAGCGCATAACAATAGCCAGCCCGCCCACATGAAACAGAGGCAAAGTTAATAGCCAGGTATCGCCATAACTTAACGGCAACGTATGCATCGAGCCCAATGCACTGAAATAATGATTTTTATAGCTGTGCGCTACTGCCTTTGGTATTCCCGTCGTTCCGGACGTTGCTATCAGGTCGTAAATATCTTCCGGAGAAATCTCAATGGGCTTAAGACTGCTCTCTGGCTGAGGCCTTTTTTCCGGTTGGCAAAGCCGCTGATAAAAATTGATACCTGCACTGTCTGCCTCCAGCGTTGCCCCTATCCGCGCTCGATACCCTTTTCGCTGTTCGTCTGGAAACGCCGGATTTACGGGACAGAAAATCCACTGGGAGCGGAGGCAGGCGAGAGCAACCACCACAGTATCTAATGGCTTACTGGTGACAAATAGAAGGCGGTTACCTGCTTTCAGCCCCTTACCCCGATAGTTACGACAACACTCATCAACCCACTCATCAAGCAGGCGAAAAGTTACACTACCCTCTTCCAGCTGAATCGCGGTACAGGTTGATTGCCGAATGGCTCGATGACGCAAAGGACAGTGTTGCAGTTCAGGGAAAATCGTCTTCATCGACTGCTTTCTTCAACGCTTTTTCAGCTCTTCTCTCCCAAGCTGACAAAAGCAGGGTTAATAGAAACCGGATGTCCGGCAATAATGTATTCACAAGCCAGTCTGTTGACAAAGGCAGAAGACGTATCAAGACCTGGTAACTCTTCCGGAGTCCACTGCGCACTGAGCTGCTCCAGAATATGTAACCCGATAGACGACTCATAAGAAGAACTGAAGATGACTCTTATCCCCTGGGCTCTGGCAGCCGTCACCAGCTGCTGACAGCGGCATAAACCGCCCACCAGCATTGGCTTTATGACAATAGCTGCCAGCCCATGCATGGTTTGCAGTAAATAACCAGGTTGTTGCACTGTCTCATCCAGGGCAAAGTGGAGTCCGGTTTTCTCATAGAGTTCTGAAAAATCGCCTACGCTGGCAGTCGGTTCCTCAACAAAAGCGATCCGATTGACATCAATTGAGCGGGCCACACTCAAGGCTTGATCCAATGTCCATTGCTGATTGGCATCCAGCTTGATGCTGACAGATTCCGGTAAAGCTTCAAGAACCTTATTAATTCTTACGCAGTCTTCTTCAATTGAGTCTCGTCCTATCTTCAGCTTGAACTCTTTTGGCCAACTGCCCTGCCACTGCTCAAGTCGAAGGAGAATATGTTCAGTGGCTCCCTGCAAAAGAGGTGCCATTACTGGTGGGGAAAGCCAGCCACCCTGCCTTAGCCACCACAGTGCGGATTCAATACCAAACAACACAGACGGCACTGGCAAGGAGGCAAAGACTGTCTCGTAAGAGGCTCTTCTCTCAGAGTCATCGGTAGGAAAAGGCTTAAAATGCCCATCATTCACTGCTCGACAGAATTCCTGAAGTTGTGTTTCAGCCTCAAAAAGGCTCTCACAGCTAAAGCCTGGCAAGGGCGCTATTTCGCCATAGCCGAACCGACCACCTAAATTCAAACGCAAAATCAGTCCTTCCCGCTCATTCAGGTTGAACTGTTTTAAATGCAGTGGGCGCTTTAGAGGCAGCCGATACCTCAGGATATCGGCCTTACATTCTTTCATAGAGTTCTTATGGAAAGCAGCGTCAGGGATTACGGCCAAAACGGCTGAAATCTGGCTGACGTTTTTCCAGATAAGCATCACGCCCTTCCTGAGCTTCTTCGCTCATATAGAAGAGCAGTGTTGCATTACCAGCCAACTCCTGCAGCCCGGTCTGGCCATCGCAATCTGCATTCATGGCCGACTTCAGACAGCGAAGTGCAAGTGGAGAGTGCTGCAGAATCTCACGACACCATTCAACCGTGGTACGCTCCAGTTCTTCCAGAGGCACAACTGTATTGACCAGCCCCATGTCTTCTGCCTGTTTAGCATCATACTGCCGGCAAAGGAACCAAATCTCGCGGGCTTTTTTCTGACCAACGATCCGAGCCAGATAACTGGCACCAAAACCACCATCAAATGAACCCACCTTTGGCCCCGTCTGACCAAAACGGGCATTATCTGCGGCGATAGTCAGGTCGCATACCAGGTGCAGAACATGGCCTCCACCAATGGCATACCCAGCAACCATGGCAACCACTGGTTTTGGACAGGTTCTGATCTGACGTTGCAGATCAAGAACATTCAAGTGATGAGTACCTTTATCATCCTTGTAGCCAGAGTCACCACGAACACTCTGATCACCGCCGGAACAGAACGCAAGGTCTCCGGCGCCAGTCAGAATCACAACACCCACCGACTCATCAAACCGTGCAGACTCCAAAGCCTTTTGAATTTCTATTATCGTCTGTGGCCGAAACGCATTGCGTTTTTCAGGACGGTTAATGGTGATTTTGGCCATCCCTTCGGCCCGGTGATACAGAATATCTTCGAACTCTGCACCGAGGTTTTCCCAGATAACACCAGAATCCAGCTGTTTGCTCATATCCAACTCCTTATAACTCTCTAAGCAACCGGGCCATAGCCTCGGGTTGCTCCCGATGAATATTGTGTCCGCACCCTGCCACAGGGTGAATACTGTGTATCACATGCTCTGCCAGCAAATGCTGGCCAAGCTGTCCAAACTTATGATCATTTTCACCGTAAAAATAATGAACAGAGGTGAATGGCGGTGAACCGGCCCTGAGCTGACAATCAGCCTTGAGCCGACACAGCGCCCGACGGTAATCCGGTTGCTTTGATAAACTGAACGCCATTAAAGCTTCTGCCAACAGCTGACCTTTCCCATTAGCACGCTCATGGATCAGAGACTGTATCTGGTGATCATCCAGATCAGAAAAAACCGGCTGCTTGTACCAGTCATGAAGAACCTCAGCCACCGGCTCCAGTTTAAAACGTCGGGCCCATTGAAAGTCTGACTGGTAACGCTGATTCCTTTCCTGCTCAGAGACTAAACCCGGGTGTGCCCCCTCCAGAAATAACTTTTCAATTCGGTTCGGGAAAGCAACGGTATACGCCATGGCCAGGCGTCCACCCAGTGAATAACCAAGCAGGTTGAACTTTTCCAGGTTAATCCCTTTCACCTGTTCAATAGTTTGAACGGTCTGCTCAAGCCGATGACAGAAATAGTCAGGCCCCTGAGCATCCTCTTCATACCACTGGCTTGAACCATGCCCAGGCAGGTCAATAACGATAAGGTAATAGTCGTCTTTCAGTAATGTTTTCAATGTCTGCCAGTCATCGGCATTGCCCAGGAACCCATGCAGAAACAGCAGGGCTGGAGCACCTGCATTACCATCCGTGTGGTAGGCAAGGCAGGGGTAAGAAAGACTCACAGTGCTCTGGCCATGGCCACTGCCTGCTCAATACTTTTTGCTCCCTGGCCAGACGGTGTCATGACTTCAATGATGGTACAACCAGCCTTTGAACATGCCTGACTGAATTCGGCTTTAAATTCATCAATAGACTCAGGTCCACACTGGTCAATACTAAAATAGTCAATACCAAAGAGTTCAGCAGCATGTTGTGCTGAAAGACCATGGGGCGTGACAAAATAATCGTGAGCCACCTGTGCATTATCGCCGGTACACCCTTTGGTGGTCACATAGAAAATACCACCACCATCGTTATTGACCAGGACAATCACCAATGGAACTTTACTCTGCTTTGCCAGCTGCAGGGAGTTGAGGTCATGGAGAAAAGAGATGTCTCCAATCAGTAAAACCATAGGGCGCTGATCACCCTCAACACACCCTGCAGTGGTCGCCATCAGGCCATCAATGCCACTGACGCCACGATTCGTATAAACTCTGCACAGGTGCTGTTTAGAGAAAATCTCCACCATGCGAATGGGCAGGCTATTTCCCAGGAACAGGCTGCTCCCTGATGGTAAAAGCTCTCCTAACGAAGCACCCAGCCACTGCTCACTCAGCTCAGTTGGGAGATATTCATCCAACTGCTGAGCCAACTTTTCTCCCTGATTGCAAAATGGCAGAGCCCATTGCTGTTGGAATCGTTGACGAGACGACAGGTCTTCACTTCGTTGCAACAACTGACGACAAATAGTGTCTACATCACCAGCTAGGCGCATACTCTGCCGCTGCCCGGTATCCACCCTTCTCGGGGCTGGGTCAACCATCCAGTACGCTTCCCAGTGGTGACTGACAATAAACTGGTCCAGCCGCTTGGACGTCAGGTAGCCTCCAACCTGAAGAACCCGCTCTGTCTGTTTGAAAAGACTTCCGCCTGTCTCACTGGCCAGTAGCAGGTCAGCATGCTTAACCGCTGCGGGATGACCGTGCATCTGCGACTGAACATCAGTGATAAGTGGCCAACCCAGACGATCAGCAAGTTCAGCAATCACTTTCACATCGGTATTGAGAGGCACTCGCCCTACTACAATCAATCCTTTGCCATCAGCAAAGTTCTGCCACTGCTCGACTTCTGGCAACCGGGTTAGCTCTGGTAGAAAGTATTCAGTATACGGTTTCTGAGAAGCTATCCATTTTTCAATGTTGGAAAAATAAACATTATTTTCAAGCAAAGCCGTTTCTTCTGGCTGACGTGAATGCTCTTTTTGGAATGGGTAGAGTGGCTCCCGGAACATGCAGTTGATATGTAATGGCAACCCCTGACCACAGGAACGGGCAAATGCCTGATCAACACTTCCCAGTAACCATCGAAGAGAGATGGATCTATCAGGTGTTGGCAAATCCAGCGCTGCCCCCGTATAGGCACCAAAAATGCCAGGCTGATTAATGGCCTGATTGGCTCCACAATCAATCAATTCTGGTGGACGGTCTGCCGTAATCACCACCAACGGTATGCCCGACTGATGAGCCTCTATAATCGCCGGAAAGAGATTAGCCACCGCGGTGCCTGAGGTAGTGATCAAGGCAACAGGTTCACCGGTAGCTTTAGCCAACCCCAAGGCAAAAAAACCAAGCCCGCGTTCATCGAAATGAACATGACGCTTCATCCCATCGTGTTCTGCCACGGCAAACGTTAATGGCGCAGAACGTGACCCCGGGGCAATGCAGCAATGCCGGACACCCAGCCTCCACAGCTCTTCAACCAGCACAGAAGACCAGATGCCATTGATATTTGCGTAGTCGGTTTTAAACGTCATGAACGAACTCGTTGAACAAACATACCAGCCCAAGCAGCCAGCCTTAAGTGAAGTGTTGCAGCCATTTACTGCTCTTTTGCACTCTGTGCTCAGAATTCTTGAGCAGGATCGTTAAACTCTTTACGACAATGGCGCAGTCATCTCAATGTTGTTTTCGGTGTGTAACCCGGGCTGTCCCGGGAATGGCGAAATGTCATTCCGACGGTTTTGTTGATCGTCCAGAATATCCAGTACTGTGGTGATTTTGTTATTCAACTCAGTCCACTCATCGTCAGCGACAGAGTCTTTCACAATTCCGGCACCAGAGTAGAGCATCAAAGATCCATCAGCCAGACGTGCACTGCGAATCGCCACACTGAAATCACTCTTTCGAATACCAACCACACCACATACGCCGGCATAGATACCACGAGCGTATGGCTCATGGGTTTCAATAAACGACAGAGCTTCTTCTCTCGGAACCACGCCCACGGCAGGCGTTGGGTGGAGAACTCTCAGTAACTCTTCATCACAAACACCCTGGTTCAACACACCACGAATCTGATAGCGCAAGTGCTGGATATGGCGGAGCTTAATAATAGAGTGACTGCGATCCGCTTCCAGGGACTGACACAAAGGTTGCAGCTTATGGCAGATATCATCCAGCACCAGACGATTCTCATGAATATTTTTTCTGTCGTTCATCAGCAGGCTTTCAAGCTGAGAGTCTTCCAGCTGACTTGTCCCGCGTACGATTGTGCCTGCCAACGCCTCGGTAGAAATAATATTCTCCAGCCGTTTCACCAGCCTCTCTGGAGAACAACCGAAAAAGGTCTGACCCTGTCCCTGAAATAAAAACTGATAGGAGTGTGGGTTTGCCTGCTGCCAAGCATAAAGCAATGGCCATGGGGAGAATTCCCCATCAAGTTTCAGCCTCGCCTCCCTCGACAACACAACCTTGTCCAGCTTTCCGGATGAAAAGGCCTGTTTGGCCTTACTGACCATCTGACGCCAGGTATTTATGTCAGGCTTATCGCCTTCAGGCTGAAAACTAAAATCATTTTCCGGGAGCTGCTGGCTGTATTTAAAGGATGCAATAATCTCAAGAGCCTTGCGAATATGTTCCAGGTACTCTGAAGCATTGGACGCCCTGAGGTTCACCCCCAGCATCAGCCCCTTACGGGTCTGAACTAATTCCAGCAATGGCAGAAGCACCATACCATAACCGAACGCAGGCCAGACTGAAGAGCTCCTATCCGCAAAAGACAGGTAACATAGACAGTGGCTACTGACAGGCGACGGCAAGCCTTGCAAAAGGCTACGGGCACGGGAAAACGCAGATGGAATGTCCTGACGGCAGGTCAGCTTTTCTGACCAGCTATAACCCAATACCGCAATGGCATGATCTCCTTCCCGATCTCTCCAGAAGGCTTTTTCAGAGCAAGCCTGCGCAGCCAGAAAACCTTGCAGGTGAATAGCAGGCAGTGGTAGCTCAATTCTGACAAGCTGCTTTTCAGGCACAGGCTGAGATACCAGTTTCTCCAACTGTTCCACCACAAACAAAAACTGAGCCTGGAATAAGCTGATCAAGACATCCTGCCACTAAAAATAGCTAAAAATTAAACGCGCTAAGATAACGTAATTGTACGTAGATTCGCCACCGGTATCTGGACCGTATTTACCGAGGAAAACCATGTGAGTATTAGGGGTATAGCCACCCCTGTGTAATAGTAGATGAATTTTTTGATTTAACTTTTTATCATTGCTTTCCATTTAATTTTGAAACTCATACCTTTCAAAACAGACCCAATGTCAGTTTCAACAGGTAATCTTGCTCATCAGCACAGGTAACTATTCACCATGGCCACCAATGGAGAATCAGCCAGAAAATGGCTTGAAGAGAACAGGGAACAGATCACGGAAGAGCGAATCCTGCAAATACGCAGTAACCTGGTGAAGAAGGTTAACCAAATGGCAGAATCCGATAACCTGGATGTATCGGATGAACACCAAGGACTTTTAGAAGCACTTGATGTGATGGATGGATGGCTTCAGGAACGTGCCGCCCCTCAGGAAATTCCAACAGAATCATCTGAACTGGACTACAGCCCTCTAATCCAGCCCCCCTCCGAGCCAGCTCCCCAGCTTACTCAGGAAGAAAAACTCCGACGCTTCCAGAATCTGCTGAAATCCAGTAAAAAATAGCCATACAGTAAAACTGAGAGATTGCTTATACCATTTCCGCTTTCTAACTATGAGAGCGAGCAAGCTATTTCGGGCTACCGGGCAAGGTGAAGCGACGAGTCATTGCCGTACTATGGCAAAGAGCTCCAATACAGGCAATTATCTCATAATGGCTACGCAGCACATACCCATAGTTAGAAGGTGGAAATGGTATTACATAGATACGTTGCAACCTCCCCCTTTTGAGGCCAGCTTTTGATTTATACTTTCAGCCTTTCACACTCCTCAACCACCCTGTCGTAGGTCCAATCTCCACCACCAGGGTGCTCTACACCATGCTCAATAAGCTTCTGGCACATCTGCATAGGGTTCAGACCTTTTTTTGCCAGACGCTCCAGCGTTTGCTTCAATTCATTATCCACGTCACTGAGTGACTGAGTACTCTTGGAGCCTTTCTTTCTGACTGCAACTTTTATTTGTTTCATCGTCAATTCACCTAAAACAACCTGAGGCCTGTCATAATCTATACTCTATTCATAGATTCTGCGCGCAGTAAAGCAGGAGTTCACTATGAAACGTCTCTACTACCTGACTGGCTCGCTCGACAGTGTAACCAAAATCACTGAAGATCTTCACCACGATGGTATCACCGATTGGCATCTTCACGTTTTAAGCCGGAATGAAGCAGGCCTGTTTCACAAGCAAGTCCATAGTGCCAATATGTTACAGGAAAATGATGTCCTTCACTCGGGAGAACTCGGGGCTCTCATTGGTGGGGTTATTGGTTTATTGTTTGCAACGCTAATTGAGTGGTGGAATCCCTTTGGTATCACAGCACCTTTACCCACACTGATAATTATTGCAGGGGTTTTTACTCTGTTTGGAGCTTGGAGTGGAGGTCTGGCAGGCGTCACCCGTGAAAACTATAAGACTGCCCGCTTTCATGATGACCTGGTAAAAGGCAAACATCTGATTATGGTCGATGTATCAAAGCAGCAGGAACATAAAGTACGGTATCATATTAGCCGATATCATCCTGAAGCCTGCCTTGCCGGTGAAGATACTACATTAACACTCCCTTTTAGCCCCAACTTCTGGCACTACCCCCGGCATAATTAAGAGTTAACCGGCTCACCCTGATCTTTAACGGAGATCTTCTTCTAAATTACCAACAGATGGCGACATCAACAGCGAGTGCACTTTCTGAAAGGTTTCTGAATCCTCATCAGAAGGTGCCTTGCCCATTAGGCTGAATACAACGACCGCTAGCGATGCTGCAACGAAGCCCGGAATGATTTCATAAATATCGAAAAAACCACCACTCATGGAACGCCAAACTACCACTGTAACACCACCTGTGACTATTCCAGCAAGAGCACCAAGGCCATTCATCCGCTTCCAGTAAAGAGAAAAGAGCAGCGCAGGGCCAAAAGCAGCTCCGAAACCTGCCCAGGCATAGGAGACCATATCCAGCACCGAACTCTCAGGATTTAATGCCAGCAACGTGGCAAGCACTGCAATTCCAACTACAGCGATACGACCAACCATCAGCATTTCACCCTGACTGGCATTAGGACGTAGCATATTCCGATAAAAGTCTTCAGCTACAGCGGTGGAACAAACCAGTAGCTGAGAGTCAGCAGTACTCATGATCGCCGCAAGAATAGCCGCGAGCAGAATACCGGCAATCACCGGATGAAACAGGGTATTAACCATCAGCATAAAGATCGCTTCAGGGTCATCAAGAACCAAGCCCTGCCTCTGGGTATAAATAATTCCGGTAAGGCCTACCAACAAAGCACCCAACATACAGATTCCAGTCCATGAAACAGCAATACGGCGGGCTAGCGTTAGCTGACTGCTGGACTGAACTGCCTTAAAGCGCGCCATAATATGTGGCTGGCCAAAGTAGCCTAGCCCCCAACCCAACAAAGACAATACGCTGATAATAGAGAGCGCTTCACCTTGAACATCCGTGAACATATTGGTCAGATGAGGGTTGAGTTGCTCAATCTCTGTAAATACCTGCTCCGCTCCGCCAGTCACTTCAAGTACCGTCACAGGAACAATCAACAGTGCCGCAGACATCAACAGGCCCTGAACCAGATCAGTCCAGCAAACCGCCAGAAAACCGCCAAACAGTGTATAAGAAACGACACTGAGCATCCCAAGAATTACAGCCAGCTCGTAGTCAAAACCAAAAACTGATTCAAAGAGCTTGCCGCCGGCTACCAATCCTGAACTGGTGTAAAAGAGAAAGAAAATCAGGATAAAACCAGCACTGACCGGTTGCAGGATATACTTCAGATCGGAGAACCGGTTGGAAAAAAAATCGGGAAGTGTCAAAGAATCGTTTGCAACCACACTGTATATTCTTAAACGACGAGCCACCAGAAGCCAGTTCAACCAGGTTCCGCCCAATAGCCCAAGCCCTAGCCAGATTGCTTCAAACCCGGCAGCAAATGCATACCCCGGCAGACCCAACAATAACCACCCACTCATATCAGAAGCGCCAGCGCTTAATGCCGCCGACCACGGCCCCAGTGAGCGCCCACCAAGAAAATAGTCAGATGAGTTTTGAGTTCTCTGCCAGGCAATATAGCCAACACCCAGCATGACAACAAAATAGCAGAGGAATGTAATCGTTATCCGGAGTTGTCCATCCATGACAATTTTCTCTAAAAAGTGTCTATATAAAAATTAGTTCAAACGACCTCCACCTATCATTTAATTTAAAAAAAATGATAGTTATATTAATTAAGCCATAAATATGACTAATTAATAAAAAAGTTAACGAGATTAGCTACGATAAAAAATAAAACAAATTATGGATATAAAAAAATGGACTCATCATTACCACCAGGCACTTTCAAGCTTGGTAACATACCTCCTGAACAGAAACCATATAAAGATTATAAAGGAGTTGATAAAAACAGCAAAATAACTTCAGTATTCAATCACAAAGGAGAAATTAACAAATCAGTAAATTTCAAAGAAAGATCAGTAAAAAGAGTTTTTCAAAGCACGCAATCAGTTAAACAATCAGAGAGCAAACATATTTTTCAAACCCGGCTAGCAGAAAAGCGTGCAGAAATTCTATCGAAAGCGACCCCATTATTGAATATAAAAGAAAATAGTAATGAATCTGATTCCAAAATTGAGAGGAAATTACTTGATCTGGTTGATGAATGCAAGACCGAACAGGAAAAGAGCAACAATGAATTTATCAAGATAAAAGGGCTGAAAAAACAAATTAATAAAGATATTAAAACATATTTCTCCAATGAACTGATAATGGCAGGAACCCCTGATAAACTGCGCCAACTATCCGATAGATTCAGTAATATCCAAAACCAACTTGATCAAGATACTAGAAAAGACATTCAATCAATGATTGACCATCGTTGTGACAGAGTTGTAGAGCAGCTAGAAACCCATATGGAACAATCAGATATAAGTAGTGTTCCAGCCGATATCGCTCTTGGTGTGAAGTGTAGATTTACCACTGATTGGACTAATGCTATTGAAGCTGCTTCTAAAAAAAGCTTTAAGAATAACAAGCAAGCTTTAGGAAGTCTAATTTTCAAAGTCTGGGGTAGTGGCCTGAGGTCAGTAAAACCTCACCCTAGCAACCTCGCAGAAACTAAAAAATCCCTATCTATAATTCGGGAGCTATCACCTAAGGTAGAGGTATGTATTGAAAAAACATTAGGCGCACACTCCAATGCTGCTGACAGATCAAGTGATTCTACAAGAGAATGCATAGAATTATTAACAAATGAACTTCAAAGAGTTCATCATGGCGTAAAGAATTATGGTTACGAGTTAAAAAAAATATCATTATTAGAAACCCAGTTAAAAAAATTGAAAAAAAACCAATCAAAAATAGAACAAGAGGTTAATAAAAAACACTCTGAACAAGCAGATCTTAAAAATAAGCAAAAGCGTGGCGCTTTAGGAAAACATAAATTTTTCCGAAAACTTTCCCCTGACTATCAACATGACCGAGGAAAAATAAAAGATGCGATAGGAGCTCTATCTGAGGAACTCACCAAAAACGGATTGATACAGGATGGCTTACAAAATGAGTTAGAGGCTGCTATAAAAGAAAGAGACAGGTTAGCGACTGATACTCAGAAAGCAATTCATAAATACGCATTATCCATTAAGGATCTAGACGAATTTATTGACCTACCATATATGGATGTTTCTGATATAACAACAGAAAGTCTTAGATTGTTTCTAGAAGAAAAAAATGCAACACCCCTTACAACGAAAAATAAAAAAAGGCAGGCACCACCACCGCCAACTCCAGGAACTGATGATTCTGCCCATTTAATATCTTCAAGATTAACCGGCAATAAACAGATCCCTGATACTGTAACTTCAACTTTTGAAACTCAAGATCTACCAAGCCCTACACGTACTAGCAGTATGGACGCTGACGAACACGTTGAGCCCCAACAGCCAGCTATTAATGAATTAGCCGATCAGGAATCTTTTGATTTTGATATCAGAGACGAAATCGAAAAAAACCTTGAATTCTTTTATGTTGAAGATATAATCGATCGATCAGTCACAGAAGAACAGATTGAATACTTAGAAGAGCGAGCCACTTATTCCATGGATAAAACTAGAGTTGACTTGGAGGATCTAGACACATTTATTACACATTATCTAGAGGTATTCAATACGAAGTCCAATCAGGGTACTTACCATAATACACAGGCTCTATTAGAAGCCTATGCAAAAGGCTTGGAACGCTTGGAAGCATCCCAGACTATTGACCAAGCAAAAATGGCACTTCATGATACTCTAGCTTCAGCTCAACAGCCCACCCCAAGGCCCATCGAAGTAGTTCAAGACCAGAAAGCACTGGAGCCTAATCTTACTTCTCCAACAAATACTAATGAACCACCAGAACATCATGTCAGCAAAAGCCAAGTTCAAACTCAAGGTACCATTGATCAAACCAACAACAGGCCTCCCCCCCTCTTATTCAGTGCTGAAGATTTAATAGGACAAAGCAGAAAATTATCGAGTATCGAAAATACAGAGCGAGAGCCAAGAACTGCCGCCCCTATTGATAGACAAAGCTCGCCCCTTGACTCGATAGCCCAATCTTCTTTGTTGGATAAAGTCCCTTTAGAAGCCCAAGTTCACAGCATATTAAATAAATATGCCCAGCTGGAAGAAGACTATACAGATGGAGACTCTGGCTTCGGTGAAATGCTTCTATCATTTGAAGAGGGAGAAAGAGAGCAGGCCATAAAAGCTCTCCAGCCAGTACTTACCAACAAGCTCAATCAGCTAAAGCAAGATGAAGTGGAAGAGTTAGCAAATAAACTATGCGATTTGAGGACAATTGATGGAGAAGCAATTTCCAGAACTATAGAAGGTTACTAGAAATCAAGGAGAAAAAACCGACTATAGCAACTTTAAAATGTTTGCTGTAATCTGTAGAAGTTCAGACCTGACCTGACAGTTACCGATTTTCAAGAGGGTGTCTGTCAGGTCAGGTCAAATTCAGGCTATGAACTTTTCCTTCCAGATCTCTTTCCC
>OODV01000121.1 GCA_900299555.1 uncultured Endozoicomonas sp. | reverse complement strand
ATATGAAAATAGTGAAACACAAAAGCCACGGTATGGATGGCTTCCACCACATCAAGGCTCAGTGCCTGGTTCTGTGCGTTAGAGGCCGCATTAATCATTACCACCTCTGCTGCCACCAGCAGCAACAGAACCACGATGTGAATAAGTAACCGTTTTTTCATTAGGAACGCTCCCCGCCTTCCGCTACCTGCTCCCCGTAAAAGCACTCGTCTTATCTTTTTTCGGGCGCAGTGCAACGGGCTGCGGGAAGCGGGTAGCGCCCGAAGGAGTAGGCATATACCTAGCCAACAACGCCAACGCCATCATCACCACAAAATACGCCGCATTGGAGGGAATCTGCAGATTAAAATCCACCGATGAGTGAATCATAATCGCCAGAATGCCCATAAAGGCGGTAAAGCCCATGCCGATCATCAGCCGGTTGCGCCGTTGCCTCATGGCCAAAATCGCATGCCAGGCGGACGTCAGCACCATCAGCGCCAGAATGGCATAAGCAGGCATACCAAACTCCAGGGGGAACTGCAAAAAATCATTATGGGCCAGGTCGTAAAAGCCCTGCCAGCTGCCATCGTGATAAGCAGGCAGCGTTGTATAGAACGAACCACCGCCGGAGCCGGTCAGGCCATAATCGCCAATAGCGTCTAATGTCACTTCCGACACATTGGGCCGGGTCTCTCGCTCCATGGAGGTCTGCTCAATTCGTTCGACCACCTTCTCAAGGCCAAACCACTGGCTGACAATTGCGGTATCAATCACCAGTAAACTGACAAACAGCACCACCATTCCCCGGCTTAGCCGTTTACGACAGACAACGTACAAAAAGCCGGTAATCATCAGGCTGGAGAAAAATGCGGTATTCCCCATGCGTGAACGGGAAAGCACCAGGCCAATCACCATAATGGCCAGCCCGGTCCGGAGAATCACCTTATTGCTCATCAGCGTTTTCAGGGTGCGGTGCAGCCACTCCTGCCAGTCGCGGGAGGGTCTTTCATTCAGCTGGGCGATCAGCAGACCCATCCCCGCCGCCAACGTCATTTCCATACAACCGGCAAAGCTGTTGCGGTTGACAAAAGTGCCGGTAGCTACACCGA
>OODV01000378.1 GCA_900299555.1 uncultured Endozoicomonas sp. | reverse complement strand
GCACGGTTCTTTTTCTGGCTGTGCTGTCGGTGGATGCGACAGGCAGGCGCGTTCTCTGAACAACGCTCAAGGATCAGGTCATCGAGAATAACGGGAACCGGTTCCTCTTCAGGTGCTTTGGAACTGACTAACAGTGTCAGTTGATGAGCAAGATTTCGCCAACGCCAGCACCCGAAGGCAACCCAATGATGATAGCTGCTCCAGACTTTATCGTACTGGATGGCAAGCAGAGCCTGAGTCAGGAACCCCTCACCGGAGAGCATGCTACCAATGAGCAATTCGCAAAACACTGGTGCAGCTTTCGCAGAAACAGCTCTGGTAAGGAAAGTAATATAGAACGAAAGTTCTTTTAATATTTTTGTTTGTTCTAAAGAGTACATCACAACCGCCTGGATTTATTATGTGTGACGGTTGGTTTAACTCATATAAAAATTAAATCGAATGTACCAGTGAAGCTCTAAAGCTGAGTATTCCTTGAATACGGAATATCTATTGACTAGGGTACAGCATTTAAAATACTTGGTTTCAAATACCTTGATCCCAACTTCAGGGTATGTGAAGTAACTGGCTACATTATCAATAGTAATATTTTTCAGGCATTCACTACTGCCAAAAATAAATTCAGCCATTAATCAACAGTTTCCAAAGTAGATGTTCGTGCTTTTCTTGTTATTACATTAGCAACGAGAAGCACTAAAACGGATAAAAAGGAGGCCAACAGGTAAGAGTACGCCGCGCCGGTAATACCAAAATAGATTATCGCTACATATAAAGTACAAAAACCAACTAAGGCAACAAAGACTTGACAATGAAATTCAACTTTATACAGCCCTCTGGATACTAACCCATGTAGAGAAAGAACAGAGGATATACTATAAAACAACGGTGACAGTGCCATTAGCTTTAGTACATATGCATTTTCAGAAGGAGAATTAAAGAGAATGGAGTATATTGGTGCTGCTAACAAAAAAAGGAGAATGCACGGAACTATTGAAATTAAAGATGCTATTAAACTATTTTTCAGCAATAAAGCTTTCAATTTAAAGCTATCACTCGATTGCTTCTTTATGATTGTTGGAAAAAGAGCCTCACCAAAAGATGTGAGTATGGTTGACATGGCTTTAACAACTTTTTCGGCAACCCCATATATGGCAACTTCTTTTGGCGTTAGAACGTAGCCAATGACTAAAATATTAAGGTTTAGATAAATATTTCCTGCAATTCTGGAATAAAAAACGGCTAATGAATCCGCTAGGTAAGCTTTTATCTCTGACAATTTGATCAGAGTCACTTTAAAGTGAATGCCTTTGTTGGCAATGAAAATAATGGAGATTGCAAATATTGAAATCACCATCAAGGAGTAAAACAATTCAACTATTAAGAATGAGTTGTAAAAGTGAAGCACTCCAAGCAGTCCAAGAAAAAACGAAAGTCTGACGATACACTCTATCAGAGCTAATCTGTGCATATTTCCACTTGCTTGGAAGTACCATTTTGGCACTAATCCATTAAATGCGCCATACGTTAAGAAAAACAGGAAATCATAAATATTTAACTTATCTGCGTATAAAAAATATAGGATGACAGCAAAAGCTGTAGCTAAAAATGTAAGAATAATTTGTGATGATAGAACGTTTGTAAAGAAAATACTTCGTTTTTTACGGATGGTTTGTTTGTAAGCAACCACAGCATGTCTGATAAAGCCGAAGTCAACAACCAGTGCTACCCATATTGATAGACCTTGACATAAGAAGAAAACCCCAAGATTATCGATGGTTAATTTGTTACTAATTAACGAAATTGATAAAAATGGGAATAGCAGATTTACTATGCGATAGGATAAGAACTTTGTTACTGCAGTTACTATTGAGTTTTGTTTCATACAGGATACAAGCTGAATTGTTACATAACAGGTTGCGGATTTAATACGTGTTTTTTATATTGCACCATGATATATATTGCTGTTATATGATGCGCTGTCGAACCGTTTGATGTATGCAACCAATTCAATATTATTCGTATAGAACTTATCGAGCTCTGTACCCTCTAAACTTGCATTTTCTGTTTGCAGGAGTAGTGAATTTTTTTTGATGTAATACACTATGCGTGCCCAAGATTTAAAATGTTCTTCAGACAAGTCTGCAGCGACAGGTAGTAATGAAGTTAATGCATCGATATCCCTTAAGCAATGCTCTATAAAGTTAGATTGAAAGTCTTCTGGGATGTTTTTCTTGCTTTTTAGATCTGAGATAATGTGTTTTAGCACTACTTGGTTTTTACTGTGCTCCATGCCATAAAAGTTGAAATCTGGAGGCATTGAATCAAACTTGGAAAATTTATTGATTATAAAAATAAGAAATTCTCTTAATCGTTTTTCTTTTGAGATTTTCTGTTTATTTTGCTCTCGACTTTGCCACTCATTGAAAATGAATAGAACGATAAGCAGCTCAATAACCATACCTGTTAGTTCAGGAATAAGGTTTTCTATATAATGTTTAAGTCCGTACAGAACAAAGCCATGTGTAATAATATACACAAAGAACAGCATGCATACCCACATGATATTATATTTATTCAGATGCTTTGCAATTGCCATATTTCTCTTAATTCTTTTGTATATAGTTTCGTTCAAAATTTTTCATCAACAGAAGTGAAAAATGGCATTACCGATTAGCACTATTTTCTGGCAGCAACTAGCTACCATGGTTCAGTGAGTTTCAGGTTTGCCAGGTTGGTGCTAAGTTTTCTGGCGTTAATCTCTGGGAGCACCTTATGCAGCAGATATATCTAGGCAGTGATGAGTTTATCAATGCGCAGATGGCCTATAAGCCCAAAGGCAGTGAACTTTCAGAAGTACCCCATAAACAAAGGCGTTTGTCAGCACCGCCGCTGCACAACATTTTTAAGGCAGCCAGTCATCGAAATGAGGCCATTGTTGCCGCGTTTAATTCTGGTGGTTATACCTTGGCTGAGATAGCCGACCATGTTTGGCTGCACTATACGACGGTTAGTCGTATTGTTCGCAAACATAATGAAGCTGGCTTGCTATAAAGAGTCAACAATTGTGGGTCTAGGAGCTGGTCTGCATCGGTACTTTTGCAAAACTCACACTACCGTCCCTCAACTTTTCGGTTTTTGCTGAAACAACCAGGTTTGCATTGTTGTGTATAGCTATCTCGTTGCGGTTACGGGCTGTATATGTACCGTCAACCACGCTACCTGCCACATAAAACGCCAACCATTGAAAACTAACCAACGGGTCGGATATGAACAGACAGGGAAAAATTTGAAAGGCTTGTCAGCCTGATAATAACGGTGCGGTATTTTACGACAGTGATACTGCATTGCAAGCTCGGATCTCCGGTGGGGGGAGTCGTAGACTTACGACGGTTTGCTGTAATTACCGAAACAGTGGGTGTTCTGCAGGGTTTGTGCCCCAATGGCTGGTGGTGTGTGAGTTTTTTTTTGGTGAGTAGTTATGGCTTTAGTCGTGTGAAATTCAGGTTTGTTATTTATTAGACGATGTTTTTCTATTGAGTGATGGGTTGTGTGTTATGGGTTATTAACCCTTCGGGCGCTTTTCGCTGCCCGCCACCCGCTTCCCTTAAAAGAACGCCTCCCGCTGCCCGCTTCCAGCTGCGCGAAAAGACAAGACCTTTCTTGTATCTGCGGTTGTCGATGAGTGCCGGTTTACTATTGAGTTGTAACCGTTTAGATTTGTCGGCTTCCCCGCAGAGGTGGGGGTTAGTGAGGCGTTGGCACCGCTATGAGAAATGCCTCTGTTTTCCCCGCAGATGCGGGGGTGTTTTTTCACCACAAAGTCACAAAGACACAAAGTTTTTTCTGGTTTGCCTGCGCTTTGTGTAGCAAAAATTAGAAGGCTTGCTTTGTGCTTTGGTGTCTTTGTGGTGAGTCTTTTCTTTTAAACTTTGTATAGACTGAAATCCAACCCGTATTCCGCAGGGTTGGCAAAGGCCGCGTCTGCCAGCTTCAGGGCATTATTCAATGTCTCGTTGTCGCCTTCCGGGATAATTTCAAATTCCAGCAACGCCACTTTTACCCGGCCCAGGGTGATCGGTGCTTTTAATGCTTCTCCCCAGGTGCGTACCTGCCAGTCCAGGGCGAATTCGCCTTTGCCGTCGGCGTAGTGGGCTCCCACGTAGGGGTGCTGGCTGATATGGCGCAGGGCGTAGAGGATAAAACCCAGGTCCAGCTCGGAGGCGCGAGCGATGTCGAGGCCGCTGCGCATGACGGTGCCAGGGATGATGGCTTCGTACCCTTCCAGCGGGCGTTCCAGGGTTTCGGTAGCGCCCTCCTTGCTGCCTTTGACGTCGGCGCGTCGGGCTTCCAGCTGGTTGATCTGTTCCCCCAGTTTTTTCCGTTCGGCCGTGTTGGCCTCGGCGTAGGCTTTTTTGATGGTTTTAATGTCGTCGTCTATTGCTCGCACCTGACGGGCGATGTCGCCATCTTCGGTCATGATGCGTTTCAGTTTGCTGATGTCCGGTTCGGCCACATAGTCCACCAGGGCCGGGTTGCGTTTGTGGGGCATGGCGCGCATGCGGGAGTGGACGTAGTGCACCGGTTGATCGGTGGTTTCCGGCAGCCAATCATCCACACCGAGGGTTCCGGCGTGCTTCCAGAAGCCGCCCAGGCTGATCAGGGGGTTGATGGTGCGCAGGCCCTGTTCCCGTTCGATGACACCTTCCATGGCGGTGGGGCTGAGTTCTTTGGCCAGCTCACCAATGGGCACGCCTTGGAGGAGCATAAAGTGGTCTTTTAACGGCAGACGACCACCGGCGGACTGGCAGGCACCCAGCAGCAGGGCTTCGCGGATGCGGTGGCGCAGCTGGGTGCCAGGGAAGAACACCGGAGATTTGTCCTGCCTGGGGCCGAGCCGGGGGAGGCGCTGGAGGTCTTTGCTGCCGGTGGCGCTGGCAAAGTTGTCGTCGGGGCGGTTGACGGCCAAGGCTGAGATGGCTTTGGTGGTGCCACGGAAATAGTAGGCTCTTCGTTGGGTTGGGTGCATTTTTTTACCTCAAAAGCTTTTTGCCACGGAGGCACGGAGACACGGAGGAAAAGACTCTTTTATTAAAAGAGAAAACTCCGTGCCTCTGTGCCTCCGTGGCAATAAAATGTCTTTTTACTCATAGCTGGATGATATGTTTGCCAACCTCAATGCGATTGGGCTGGTTCGATTCGTAGGTTGAACGAATGAATTTTCCAGACAGTGTCTGGATTTTTACCCATAGTGCTTTGCCATAATCACGCGGCGAATTTTGGATACCGCTACGCCATCCACCGTTTGGTACTGCTCATGATCTTGCCAGTACGGGGCTTTGACCGGGAGTTGGGTGGCAAGGGTGTAGTCGGGTATTTGGGTTCCGGCTTCGGCCTGTTCCTGCAGCCAGGTTAAGGGCAGGTTTCGGGCGATCTGGCCGTGGGCGTCGATCAGGGAGTAGTCCTGGTCGATGGGATTGATCCAGCGGTTGCGAATGGTGCCGCTGCCGGAGTTGGCATTGACGCCGATGCGGGTGCAGTAAAATTGCACCAGTGGGGTAATGCGCTGGATATCGCCCACACCGTGGAACACCAGGTAAGGGGCATGCCAGGCGTTGTAATGGTTCAGTCGGCTTTTTTCCGGCCCACCGGCAGTGATGATTTTGCGGTAGTGCTCGGTGCCATCGGGCTGGGTTCTGGATGGGGTGATCCGGTCATCCCGCAGGTGTTTGCCGTGGCGCATATTACCCACGTAGTGGCGGTGCTGGGCGGTGATGCCCTGTTCCGGCGTAACCCCAAAGGCCAGGGCGCTGGCGTGGTAGATGCCGTGGTCTTGGTCGAAGTGCAGCAGCTCTGGCAGCAGGCCAAGCGCCCGGTTTAGGCAGCTGGTGTGTTTGTAGAGGATGTACGAGAGCAGGCCGTCCAGATGGATGGGGTGTTTTCTTAGGGTGACTGGGGAGCCGGTTTCGAAAATCAATTCGAAAGGTTTGAAGACCGCTTCCCGCTGCCCGCCTCCCGAAAAAGATCGCTTCCCGTTTCCCGCTGCCCGCTTTCCCTTATTGGTTGGGCGGAAGTTTCAGTTATTCCGTCATTCCCGCGAAGGCGGGAATCCAAGGCTGCCATGGATCTCCGCCTTCGCGGAGATGACGCGGCAATTCTTTCCGGAGATGACGCGGCAATTCTTTCCGGAGTTGACGATGGGGTGGCGTTCCCTTCAGCGTTAAAAAGATCAAACTGGCTCATGACTGCCTCTCGTCTTTTTCGGGCGGCGGGCGGCGGGTAGCGCGATCAAAGCCATATCACTTCCTCCTTCTCCGTACCCTGTAAGCGGGTTCCATCTACCTGAAAGTATTCAGCCTGTTCGTAGAGGGGGTAGAACCGTTCTGGGATCACACCCTGCAACCGAAAACGGCGATCTGGCCCGATACGGGGATCGGCCACCCAGGCGGTGACGCTGTCCTGGCTGTTGCGGATGCCCCGGCCGATGAGGCCCTGGCGCAGTTTGCGCAGGCCTCGGTCCCGCACCCGGCCGTAGAGTACTTTTTTCGCCTCATCGGTGGTGCGGCCGCTACTGACGTAGCGGGCGGCGAAGGCGTTCTCGGTGACCCGGCTGGGGGGCTGGATGGGGATGCGGGTGACCATGATGTTAGTCAGCAGTTGCTTACCTTCTTTCGTCCGTATGCTGACCCCTTCCCAGGCGGAGGGGGTGACGATGGCGGTGATGGTTCCGGCCTGGAGTTGTTCGATCAGTTCATCCAGTCGGGTGCCTTTCAGGTGGAAGCCTGCTTTGGGTTCAGTGGCTGATTCTACGGTTGTTTTCTCCGCAAAAATCGCCTGCAGTTCCGCCACTTCGGCAAAGGAGGGACAGAGGCAGAGGGTGGAGCCTTCGGCCATGGCGGCGGTGAGCATGCGGGCGGCAAAGGCCAGCCACTGGGGGTTGTAGGTGGCCTGTTCCTCTTCGTTGTCGGCATCGCCGTGGAAGGGTCTGGCGACCTCTCCGGCCAGTACAAATCGGATATCTCCATAATGCCGTGGGGCGTAGCGTTGGCAGGCCGCTTGATTGAGGTCCGCCTCATTAATGCCCAGCATGGCGCGCAGGGGGGCGAAACGGGCAGGCCCCTGTTGGGCGGAGATGCCCAGGGTACCGCTGGTGAGCAGCACCGAGACCGGTGGTTGCGTTTCGCCGATGCCCCGCACCCAGCGGCTGAAGGCCAGTGCTGCAAAGGGGTTGTCGATGGCCACGGAGCCGATGCGGTTGACCGGCGACCAGGCGAGGCAGCTGGGCTGGTGCTCATCGGTGAGGATGCTGTTGAGGGACTGGTAGAACCCTTTCAGGGTGTTGAGCTTGGTAAACGACGCCTCGATGGTGGGCTGGATGGAGTCCACCAGGGGTTTCAGTGCCGCCAGTGAGCGTTTGACCGCCGTTGTGTAGCTGGCACCGAGGCTGGCGGGCAGATTCCGGGAGAGCAGGCAGGGCTGGTCCCGGTAGAGGCCTCCGGCGTCGTCCACCACGGTTTGCATCTCTTTCAGGGCGGAGCAGGCGGTGTTGATCTGTTGGGCGGGCCAGCCGCAGGCATCTTTCAGCTCCCGGCAGAGGCTGGCGATGCGCTGGGGTGAGCTGCGCAGGCGGGTGAGGCTTTCGGCGGCATCGGGCAGGCGGTCCGCTTCGTCGGCGATGAGGTAGTGGAACGGCTTTTCACCGGTGTCGAACAGGGCGATGTTGCGGGTGGCCAGCATGGTGACGGTGTGGGAGGTGAGCACCAGGTCGGCGTGGTTGGCCTGCTCGCAGTCGGCCAGGTACCAGGCGGCATCGTCGGGGCTGCAGTGTTCGGTAAGGCCGAGGTAGATTTCTCTTCCTTCTTTTATATAACTCATGTTTGTGGCGGTGTTTTCGTACCACCAGTTCAGGTAGACGTGGGGGCCGTAGCTTTTTTTGATCTTCTCATACCATTGCAGCAGGGCGCGGCGCTCTCTAGGGCTTTCGGTGCTGTCGGCCAGCTCCAGCACTTTGCTCGCGGAGACGTACTGGGCGCGGCCCAGCCGGTTGCAGACGGTGATGGGGCGCAGGCCCAGGTGGCTGAGCAGTTCGGTGATGAGGGTGCGGTCCCGCCCCAGTTGCTGGATCAGGTGGACGGTGTAGGTGGAGATCAGCGCCCGCTGGCCGGTGAGGGAGAGCTGGATGGCCAGGGGCAGCAGGTAAGCCAGGCTTTTGCCGATGCCGGTTTCCCCTTCGAGCATGGCCACGGCGGGCTGGTCGCCGGTGAGCCAGTCGCACACGGCCAGGGCGTAGTGGTGCTGTTGCTCGCGGTATTCGAAGCCGTAAAGCTGGTTGAGCAGGCCGGTGGGGTGGAAGATTTGCTCGGCCAGTGGTTTTAAATCACGCCCCTCTCGCTCCCATGCTCCGCGTGGGAGCGCTGCGGTGTTGTGTTCGGTCTGGTCTGCATTCCCACGCAGAGCGTGGGAACGAGTTGGGTTGGGTTTTGTGCTCACTGATCAGCCTCCAGCAGTAAACCAAAGCCGAAGGCTTTTTTTCGGCCAAGCCCCTGGCAGTAAGCCTGTTGGGCGGCGGTGGCATTGTGCACTTTGGCCTGGAAGATCACATCGGCACCGTTGATCAGGTGGCGGCGGTTGAGGCGCACCCGCAAGGGTTCTACCAGATCCAGCTGTTGCAGCTCGAAGCCGTGGCGATGCAGCAAACGGGTGAGCCAGGCTTCAGTTTCTGCTTCTGGCAGGGCGTATTCGATGGCTTTGCGGCTACTGCGGTTTTCCCCCGGTTCGCTGACCCGTTTGGTGAGGTCGAGGCGGCAGTGGAAGGTGCGCTGCTCCCCTTCGGTCAGGGTGAAGGTGCTGGTTTCGATGGGGCCGATGGTGTCTTGGCTATTGGCCGCGGCAGCTCGTGAGTTGGAGAGCACTGCCAGCGGTTTTTGGGTGCTGCGAATCAGCAGGATGCTGCCCTCCTTTTCCCCCTGTGGGTAAGGGTAAGAGCGCCAGAGAGGGCGCAGGTGGGTTTTATCGGCCCTGTGTTGATTACCGCACATCACCGCCATCACCCGCTGATGCAGTGGGTAGACCTGATGGAATGGAAGGTCGGTGGTCAGGGAGAATTCATACATCAGACGGTTCTCATTTGGCTTAAGGCTCTCATTAGCTGACGGCTCTCAGAAGCTGCAGTTTTTCGTGGGGGTCCACCGGTAAGCGCTGGGCCAGGGCGCGGGCCTGTGGATGGTTGGCGAGAAAGATTTGCAGCGGTTTGTCGTTGGGGGCGATGCGCCCATAACAGTGGTCGATAATCAGCAGGCGCAGGGTAGTCCAGGTTTTTTTATCGCGGGTGGCCAGGGTGCGCAGATCGTCGATCAGGCGCATATCCAGCTTGATGGGGGGCTCCGGGGAGCAGGCGATGATCAGATCCCGTGATGGCGTGTATTCCAGCTGTTGCACCAGTTCAGTCTTCTTGCGGCCAATGTCGTGGATGTAGACCAGGGGGAATTCCGACTCCGGCAGTTCGCGGATGGTCTCGATGGCGTATTCCATGGCGGCTTTGCCGCTGGCCTGCACAACGTTCTCAAACAGTGGCTGTTCAGCAGAATGTAGCCGCTTCGCCCAGCCGGGGTTGGCCAGCAGTAACGTTCGTGTTTGGCTGACGATCAGCCCGCAGCCGACCAGCAGGCCCAACTTGCCCGGAGCGATGGGTTTCTCCACCGTGCCACGGTTAATCCCCAGATAATGATAGCTGCCATGAAACAGGGCGTTACAGGGCGCGCAGATGGGCACTTCAAGCCGTATGTAGCTGTCTACCCGGGATTCATAGAGCGGCACTGCCCAGTGCCGGGAGCGCCGTGCGCAGCAGTAGCAGGTTTGTTCTTCCACCACTGGTTGCAGCGACATCTCACCGGCCATGGCATGGGTGACTTTCATCCATATAAAGTCGATGCAGTCCATCGGTGGCTCCATGGCAGGTGGTTGAGGTGGCAGGAATTGGGGCGGGAGTTTACGGAATGGTGGTGGGGGTGTCAAAGAGGGGCTGGTGGTTATACCCGTCGGCTTTCAAGCTGCTACTTTGTTGGCTGCATTAGCTAACCATGGTCACATAGTATTTCTATGCTCCCATGGCTTCGCTCATTTGCCGTCGCGTAGCAACTTGAAATCCTTTGGGTATCCTCGTCATCCTGTAGCGTCTGAACTTTCAGGGGGAAGGCAAGTCCAAATATGGAGTTACGGATGATGTATTGAAGGAGCAGAGCGATGACCGATAGGGAGGTTCTTAATCTTATTATACTGGCCGCCACCGTGGGATCAGGGTGGGTGATCATCGGCTTTTCTGATTATGCCTTTAAGAAAGGGCTGGCTGTTGGGCGGTTGTTTCTGAATGCGTATTCACTTCATCTGGTCAATGCCTATGCAGCCGTTCTGATTGGCCTTTGCGTTGCCTATTCAGTTGGGCAGTGGTGGTTTGTCGGGTGCGTTGCCTTCAGCTCTTTTGTTTTCGTTGAGCTGCTTTATGCCTTTGCCCCCGTCCATTCGCTGGTGATAGCACTGCCGGTTTCGGTTGTCGGGCTGGTGTTTTCGGCGTTTTATGTGTGAGCGGTGAGTGCTGTGAAGTGATGGGCTGTTAAAGGCGTGAAGGGGGGCCTTCACTCACTGACATCGACAGCTGTCTGGGTCTCGTCACTGAACATCGCCAGTTCCTCCTCGGTGATCAGGTGTTGTCTCTTCCAGGTCATGATCATCATGGTGGCCTGGCCTCTGCTGAACCCATCAAATAGGTGACCGATGTTTTTATTTCGGTCTCGCACCAATTTGTACAGTTTCAGATAAGCCGCCTGGTAATCGCATTCATCACCTTCGGTCAGGGCGTGCACATCTTTAAAGACCTGCTGACAATAGCGTTGCAGTAAAATCGGGTGAAGCTTTTTGACCACTTTCCAGTCACGTTCGGGGAGCTTGTACATGTTGGTGTTCTTACCAATGCTGGATAACCCGCTGGATGCTATATCAACCCTTTCAGCTTTGCCAAGCCGTATGCAGCAACGGTAACGCAGTCTTTGATGTCACCTTCTATGATCATCTGCTCAAAGGCTCCCAGCGGGAAGGACTGGGAGATCAGATCTTCTTCTTCAGTATCCAGCTTTTTACCAACGTTCGTCAGGCCAGTGGCCAGATACACATGGCAAGTCTGATTGAGGAAACCATAGGCAATAAATTGTGCGCCAACGTACTTCATGGCAGTGGCCTGCAACCCGGTCTCTTCTCTCAGTTCACCTTTGGCCAGTTCCAGATGATCCGCATCCGGATTGGATTCCCAGGCTCCCTGTGGGATTTCCCAGCACCGCTGTTGCACGGTATAACGATACTGCTGCACCAGATGAATAACGTTGTGGTCGATGGCAAGGATGGCAGCGCAATCGGGCTTATCCACAACGCCATAAATGCCTTCCGCTCCACTGCGCCGAAGTAACTTGTCTTCCCGGACGGACATCCATTTGTTCTGGTAAACGATCTTGCTGTTGAGCTGTTTTATCTCCGCCATGAACTCTCCCAGATAACGCATCAGGCGCTATGTACTACCCTGTAAAATACCAGAAATTGATGAATGATTGTCGTGTAGACACCTGACGTCTAGATGTTTAGTGGTAATTCAGTACAAAAATACCAATGACAGCATTATAACAGCCTCTGTAAATAACTTACTGATATATAACTAAACGACGCGGGTTCAAGTCCCGCCGCCTCCACCAACCACCAAAACTGACTCAGACCGACACAGGCAGAGTCAGGCAGATTAAAGGGCGTAAATTCAAGAGTTTACGCCCTTTTTCTTTTTGGGGGTGGTCTGCCTGAGTCTGCCCCAGTCTGCTCAGAAAAGCCCCTTAAACGCCCCCCACCGCCCCTCAAG
>OODV01000467.1 GCA_900299555.1 uncultured Endozoicomonas sp. | reverse complement strand
CAGCTCTTTGGGTTTCATATTTTTCCTGACTTTCGTTATCAGGTTCAGACCTTTCCCGTGCAACCAGTCTGCTAACTTTTCAGAGATATAACCCTTATCGCCATAAAGCCAACCCGTTAATTCTTCAACAAGATCTGGCACTGGCTTACGGTCATCGGTATTAGCCGTTGTCAGGCAAAATGATAAAATTTCGCCCAGATGGTTGATGATAAGGTGCAGCTTAAAACCAAACTTCCAACCTGTAGACGTTTTTCCCCATTTAGCCTCTTCACTGAAAACCTTGTGGTTATTGATCCGGTGATTATCACAAACGACGATTGGAGTAGAATCGATGAATGACAAGTCCGTGGGTTGTCCCATTCACTGAGACTTGAGATACACAGTGAGTGGTATCAATGCCTGTTTCATGAGTTCTACAAAGCGGTTACAGGATACCAGGTTCGGGAAATAATCAGACTTATGAGGGGTGAATCGATTGGTCTTATCGAAACCGTTTATCAGAGATTGTAGGCGTTGAGCATTTAAGCTGTTGGTATGATCCTGGGCGAGCTGAGCTAGGAAGTACAACACAAATCACGGTAACGGAGCTACAGACTGGTGAAGTAAAGACATTTGGAACGGCAGAGGAACTATCTTTATGGTTAATCTGGAAAAATTTTGTCCCAAACCGAAAGGTAAGAAATCCCAAACTGTCGTTCGGACTACAGCTGAATTAATGAATAAATTACGCATACTGATTTGTTCATGCCGCTATTATCCGGCGGCATTGTTTAACATAATATATATTATTTTGGAAAAAAAACGCCCTCAAAAGGGCGTGGGGAGGGAGGAAAAAACCGTTAAAAAACAAGCAGTTATGGATAGGTAAATGGGGTTTATCTTGTCGGCTTGTGTTTTCCAATAATTGAATAATCTTTCATTGTTGCTTTTCTGTGCGCGTTCGGCGGCGATGGAGTATAAAACATAGCCGGGATCAAGGTTCGTAAGGTCTGCGCAGCGCAGGGCGTGGGGGTCTGTCATAACGCCACCTTTTAGCCAGTTATCTACTGTTGGGCGGCTGCAATCTATGACTTTCGCAAGGGTGTAAACCGTATCATTCCCTATGGCCTTTTTAACTTCTTCCAGTAGTTCTAATGTAGTAATCATGTCGGCGGTTTCTGAATATCTATTCATTTCATCACCTTATTAGGATAGATCATGTATGCATATGAGGTAACATGCAGACCTATATTCATGTGCATAAGCGTCTGCATATAATAACCCCGTTTGTTAGTGAACTTTGGCGGGTAGCTCCCGCCGCTCTTTTTCACTAACTCAAACATAAACTAACAAACGGGTGCAAGCATGGCTGAAGCAGCAAAGAAGAAAGTTGTTAGTCTGGATGTTGCCAGACAAGAAAAAAACTAGCTGATCTTTTTGACGAAGTGGCGCAAAAAGCGCAAGCAGACGCGATAGAATCTGAAATTGAACAACAGCTTTACCTTATAGAAACCGTTCAAAAAGCCTATAAAAATCTCCGCATTGAAAAAGCAAAATTTATCCTTGCTTTCCTGAATCCTATTTTCTTTCAGCACGCGTTAGAGAGTCTCGACGGGGCAAAGTTGGCCGTTGCTAATTATTGGGCGATGGGTGACGGGCTCTTTTTTTACCGTAATTTTCTCGCGTGTCAGGTCGGCAAGTATCCACAAAACATCCTTTTTAGTGACGAATTGACCAATGAACAGCTAACCCGCATAGCCGTAAGACTTCAATCCTCTGTTCGTTGGGCTGAAGTTGAATTACAAGGGGCGATGGTCAAATGAAAACGGCTGAAGAAAAAATCAAATGGTTTGATGAGTACTCAGTAGAGAGCATGGCAAAAATCTTGAAAACCCTTGCAGATGAAAAACAAAGCAGCAGGGAATCGGATTTAGAGGCGGTTAATTTCCTTCAAGGCGTTTATGGGGAATTAATGTTTTTGCGTGCTGAATTACTGGGGGCTGAGAAATGATAAAGGAAATTAAATTCCTGAATGACGAAGAAAAAGAACTTGCTTTACGGGTTCTTAATTCGCTGGAAAAAACACTGGAAAAAGAAATAGCCAGTTGGCGGGAATGTGAAAAACGGTTTGAAGATGCCGGGAATTATAACGCCTCGGCTATCGGTCGGGGTGTTGTTGATGGTATCGGGTTTTCGGTTGATCGGCTTAAAAGTTTAAAAGAATGTATTGAAGTGGTCGGGGGGGTTCTTTAATGCTCCCTGTTATTACATTTGCCGGTAAGAGATCCGGCGCTTTTAAAAAGGCGGTTCGGTTCGCTTCCCGGTTGGGTGAAATCCTGATCTATGGCTATGCGGTTGGCATGGCCTTGTCTGTAGGTTTGGGCGGCTCTGTAGTGATGGTTTGACGATGGACTATACAAACCCCGCCGATTTAATCGCCCATATTGGCAAGTCTGAAGATAACAAAGTCAGGCGCGCCATTCTTTCCCGTTATCGTCCAATATCC
>OODV01000296.1 GCA_900299555.1 uncultured Endozoicomonas sp. | reverse complement strand
AATGATCTTCTTGAAACGTGGCTCCCATGCATAAAACAGCCAGCGTTGCTGCTTCCTGCTACCAACAAATGACCACTGTTCATCCATTTCGAAGATAATCTTGACCTGGACATTTTCGAAGGGAAGTTGTGTTACTGTTGGCGGATCGAGTTTTTTAAGCGAGCAAATACAGTCGTTGGACTGATCTCAAGGACACGTCCGATATCTCTGACCCCGGAGCCATTCATGGTCATCTTTATGATCTGCTCATGAGTACCAGGCAGATTGCCGTTATAGCGATACTCAAGTTGGAAGCTCTTATTACAGTCCTTGCATCGATACCACTGGTGACCCGTCTCAGCTTTCCCGTTCTTAACAACATTGAACGTTTGTTGACAATGGATACAGGCAACTTGAACTACAGCCATAGATGACTCAAAAAGACAGGAATGTATCAGATCTGGTGGCAGGGCTTATTGCCTATACAAGGCAGCCCATAAAACGACATATTGATGTCTCGGTACTAACAGAAGGTGCACCTATGGCTTTCTGAGCGTCGAACTCATGTTATTTAGGGTTCTTCGAATTTGTACATAATGTCCGATTACGAGGTAAAGGACTGCTGCAACCATTGATCAGTTTGTTGGTTAGGTAGCAGTCCGGAACCCAATAAGAGCCTTAACTAAATCTTGGTGCTAACTCTAGTTTCTTTTTGTCTGATTTCTTTTTCATCTTCCTTACCTTGTAGATCAGTGGTTTTTGAACGACGTGTTAAATGATGGGAATCAACAGAAAAACCACATAGACCTTGATAGCCTGAAATGTTTTCAAATCTTTTTGCTGAAGGATAAATTCGTAACGAATTAGCTAAGGCTTCATCAAATGAGAGACGATCTTTGGGATTATTCCTTGCTCTTTCTCTATCATGTGCGGAAGTTATGTCTCTGGGAGCTGTGCGATCGCCAGAGTTATAGCTGAGAATTCTTATATCCCTGCAATGAAGTTCACAGGAAATGAGTTTTCTTGCCATCTGGTTACAGGTTGTAGTGTGAGTTTTTATTTCGGTTGCTAACTCTTGGTTGATGGCTGTTGTAGCAAACGTTGCTGTCCCAACAGCTGCAGCCACTTTGGCGACTGTGGTATATGTCGCACCAGCATAAGCGGTAATGCCGCCAGCCAAAGCACCTGCCGTGAACCCCATTAATGAGGCCGCTTCTAATGGTGGTGTTTTACGATAATCTACAGCAAATTCCTGACTGCCAATCCCCATTGATGTTGCTTCTATATAAAGTTTTTCTAATTTGATGTCTTGTTGTTTTCTCTCTGCAGCAGTTATGATCCTACCAGATAGTTTTTTCCCGAAGTCAGACATTGTTCTTTGATAGTTTTCATCTGTTTTCATAATTCCTGGTAGTGTAATATTGAATGAAGAAGGATTAAGTAAGGATCTTTTTAAGTCTTCTTTTGCCTTTTGATCTTCAACAATAATGACTCGCTGCTTTTTCATGATAAGCGCCTTTCATTAATGCAGGCTGTTGATGGCCGACAAAAAGTTGTAGTTGATTGTTACAAAATCCTGAACCAGGGAGGAATACACCAGTTTGAATGTTCATCATATTACCTCTTTAATTTAAAGTTGAGTGTTGTCTTTGATAGGAGTGTTTTTTACATGGCAGGCCTGCGGTTTTTAAAATTAATATCTAGTTGATTTTTAATTAAAATATGCTGTTGGTTGTGGTTTTTCATATGAAATTGGCTGTGCAATACATTATAATCTTTGTCCGTCACATGGTAAGAATGTTCCATGGCTGCTTCTGCTATTTTTATTAAATACCTCTCCGAAGGCTTATTAGCCCTTGATGGCAAAGGCCTTCAACCAAAAATAATACACAAAGATTTCCCTTGGCAGACTCTACTTTCAGCTCCATGTACGGGGCCACCAACCTACAAATGAAGTGGGGCAAGGTGAATACCTCTGTCATTCAGTTCAACCCAAAGTTTAGAGAGTTGTTCTTCGCTTTCTCGGGGGAATATCTGGATAAAACCAGATCTTCCAGACGGATTTTCCTATTACTTGAAACGACGATTCCTTTCCGTTCAGACTGCGAGTCTGAACAGCAACGAGAGTAGAATGAGATTAAAATGACGCATCTTGACTGAACAGACTATGTCCTCAATATTCTGTGCAAGACAGAAAACCCCTGCAGATTTATGAGGAGAATCCGCATCATGAAGCAAAGCAGGAAACCTTAAAAACTGTACGGCTCACACCCATCGCAAGACTGACCTTATTTACCGGCGTTAATTGAACATTAACGGATTCTCCCTGATGAAAAAGTATTTTCAATTTTTGAGTCCGCACCGAGTGGATCCGCAAAGGTCGAGCCATTACTCCAGTCATATCGATAAAATTCTGGACTTTTGAGTGAGGCAGGGAAATTAAGCTTCGCTTCAGGTTCCTTTTATATTGGAAAAGACTCAGACTTGACACTCTAAGGGTTTAGCATGAATTATATTAGGTCTAACCTGCGATTTTCTCCCTCTGTTTTACGAAACAATAGTTCCTGAATGAACGTTGAGAAAATTCATGCAATCCCTGGTATGGATTGCCACTGGTTACCGGTTCTCAGCCCTGCGTATGGGTTGGCAAGAACCATAGAACAAGCAGCCTCCAGTATGGGTTGCCACTGAAACAGTGAAAACAATGTAAGGACTCCTTCATGCCCGTTATTACGCTTCCCGATGGCAGCAAACGTGAGTTTGCTGATGCAGTATCCGTAATGGAAGTCGCCCAGGACATTGGTCCAGGGCTCGCGAAAGCAACGCTTGCCGGTCGAGTGAATGGTCAACTGGTGGATGCCAGTGCCAAAATCAGTGAAGACTCGGATCTTGCCATTATTACTACCCGTGATGAAGAAGGTGTGGATGTTATTCGTCACTCCACAGCCCACCTTCTGGCCATGGCGGTGCAGGACCTGTTTCCTGGTGCCCAGGTGACCATTGGTCCAGTGATTGATAATGGCTTTTATTATGACTTTTCCTATGAGCGGGCTTTCAATATGGACGATCTGTCCAAAATTGAAAAGCGTATGGAAGAGCTGGCAAAACAGGACCTTGCCATTGAGCGGGTCGTGATGAGCCGGGATGAAGCAATCAGTGCTTTCAAGGCAATGGGTGAAGAATATAAAGTTGAGATCATCAACGACCTGCCGTCCAGTGAAGCCATTTCTGTGTACCGTCAGGGTGAGTGGATGGACCTCTGTCGTGGCCCGCACGTCCCGTCGACTGGCAAACTGAAAGCATTCAAGTTAATGCGGGTTGCGGGTGCATACTGGAGGGGTGATTCAAATAATGAAATGCTGACCCGTGTCTATGGTACCGCCTGGGAAGATAAGAAAGCCCTTAAAGCCTACCTGCACCGCTTGGAAGAAGCAGAGAAGCGGGATCACCGTAAACTGGCCAAGAAGCTTGACCTGTTCCATATGCAGGAAGAAGCGCCTGGTATGGTGTTCTGGCACCCTAATGGCTGGGCGATCTATCAGGAACTGGAACAGTACATGCGCAACAAGCAGCGCCTGGCCGGTTATGAAGAGATCAAGACCCCACAACTGGTGGACCGCAGCCTTTGGGAGAAGTCCGGACACTGGGATAAATACGCTGACGGCATGTTTACCACCAGTTCTGAAAACAAGGACATGGCCATCAAGCCCATGAACTGTCCATGTCACGTCCAGGTCTTTAATCAGGGCCTGAAGAGCTACCGTGACCTGCCACTGCGACTGGCTGAATTTGGCTCCTGTCACCGTAATGAACCTTCCGGCTCCCTGCACGGATTGATGCGTGTCCGTGGCTTTGTTCAGGACGATGCTCATATTTTCGCTACTGAAGACCAGATTCAGTCTGAAGTCTGTGAATTCATCGACTTTCTTCACAGCGTGTATGATGATTTCGGGTTTGATCGTAACAATCTGATTTATAAGCTCTCAACCCGTCCGGAGAAGCGTGTAGGCTCCGATGAAATCTGGGATAAAGCCGAAAAGGCATTGGCAGAAGCATTGGATGCCAAAGATCTTCCATGGGAAGAGCTGCCGGGTGAAGGCGCTTTCTACGGACCTAAAATAGAGTTTTCCCTGAAAGACTGCATCGGTCGAGTGTGGCAATGTGGTACGGTTCAGGTGGATTTCTCCATGCCGGGCCGTCTCGGAGCTGAATATGTGGATGAGCAGGGTGAACGTAAAACACCAGTTATGCTTCACCGCGCGACTCTGGGATCCTTCGAGCGTTTTATCGGTATTCTGATCGAGCATTATGAAGGTGCAATGCCGGTCTGGCTGGCTCCGACGCAGGCTGCTATCCTGAATATCACTGACAGACAGGCAGATTACGCCAGAAAACTGGAGAAAAATCTGTCTGAACAGGGTATCAGGGTAAAAGCGGACTTGAGAAATGAGAAGATCGGCTTTAAAATCCGCGAGCATACCTTAATGAAGGTGCCTTATCTGCTGGTGATCGGCGATAAGGAAATGGAAAATAATACCGTTGCGGTTCGCACTCGTACCGGTGAAGACTTGGGCATAATGTCCATTGAAGAGTTTAAAGAGCGTCTTGATTCAGACGTTCTCAAGCGTGGTCGTTCTGCTTGACCTGCCTGCTTGGAAAATGGTTCCAACCTTTGATTTTGATGTTGTTTATAACAAAAGGTCGGGACGTATTATGTTGCTTACACAGGAGATACAACCATCAGACGCAACAGCTTCCGTGATCGTCGCCCAGTAAAGGCTCCGATTAATGAAAATATCCGTGCAAAAGAAGTCCGCCTTATTGCCGCCGACGGGGAACAAGTCGGGGTTGTAGATATAGCTGACGCTTTGAGTATGGCCCAGGAAGCGGGGCTGGACCTGGTTGAAATTAACGCAACCAGTGAACCGCCTGTCTGTAAGATCCTGGATTTCGGTAAGCACCAGTACGAAAGCAAAAAGCAGAAAGCAGCAGCTAAGAAGAAACAGACTTTGATCCAGGTGAAAGAAATTAAATTTCGCCCTGGTACTGAAGAAGGGGATTATCAGGTAAAACTGCGCAACCTGATACGTTTCCTGACTGAGGGCAACAAGGCGAAGGTTTCCCTTCGTTTTCGTGGTCGTGAGATGGCTCACCAGGAGCTGGGCATGGAACTGATGAAGCGGGTTGAGAAAGACCTGGAAGAACTCGGAACCGTTGAACAGCATCCTAAAATGGAAGGCCGTCAACTGATCATGGTGATTGCCCCTAAAAAGAAGAAGTAATTCGTTTTGCAGAGGCCGGCAAATTCCTGAATGAAGTTCAGGTTGGTTGCCGGCTTTTTCGTGAATTACTGTTTTTTAAACTATCCCGACTCCTGCCAGTCCTTTGGATTGTTCGGAGATCGCGAATGCGGAGTGTTTTTCATGCCAAAGATGAAAACCAACAGTGGAGCCGCGAAGCGTTTCAAGAAAACTGCTTCCGGTTACAAGCGTAAAGGTGCCTTCAAGAGTCACATCCTGACCAAGATGACCACCAAGCGTAAGCGTCAGCTGCGTGGTACCTCCTTGGTATCTCCGGCCGATCAGGGTCTCGTTAAGCGTATGCTGCGCGACTAATCGCTTTTTTGATCATTTTTTAGGAGAGATAACTCATGGCACGTGTTAAGCGTGGCGTCATTGCGCGTCGTCGTCACAAGAAAGTTCTGAAGCAGGCTAAAGGTTACTATGGTGCACGTTCACGTGTATTCCGCGTAGCCAAGCAGGCAGTTACCAAAGCTGGTCAGTATGCTTATCGCGACCGTCGTCAGCGTAAGCGTCAGTTCCGCGCTCTGTGGATTGCCCGTATCAATGCCGGTGCTCGCATGAATGGTCTGTCTTACAGCCGTTTCATCGCTGGTATGAAGAAAGCGGCTATCGAAATCGACCGTAAGGTTCTGGCTGATCTGGCCGTTCACGATAAGGCGATTTTTGGCCAGCTGGTTGAAAAGGCTAAAGCGGCTCTAGCTTAAGTTTTTATACCGGTTTTCAAAAGGGAGATCTGCAAAGCAGATCTCCCTTTTTTATTGAGAAAAATACCTGCTCCTTTACAGTTTAGTGGGCATTCTCTCCAGGACTCGGAGAGCTGCCATTGTTAGAGTTACTAACCATGTTGTTATGGATCACTGCCTTATCCCTCTATATCTTCCCTCCTGCTTGATAAATACAGTTCAGCTCTTTGGTATGTAAGCTGTTCAGAATAATAACTCAGTATATATGGAGAAGGATTATGAATGCTTTAGGAGGTACTACGGCTATGGGGGGCTACCCAAATAGCGTGCCATCATCAGGTGATAGCATTCACACCGTCCAATATGGGAGACGTAATGCTTCGCAAACTGATAGTGTGAGGCGCATTCAGGGTGGTGATCATTCAGAGGTTAAAACCTCGATCAAGGATCGTATTGCCTATCCATTTAGAGCTATCAAGAATCGACTGCTTGGTTTTTCTGTTTTGGGAGCGGGGGGGCGGTGCGCTCGTCGGATTCTCAATTCCTGTATTCGTAGGCGCTGTCACCGGTTTCTGTATTGGTGGTGTTGTTAAACTGGCTAAAATGGTTATAGGACATGAGTCCAATGCCCATACATATGGAGCATTCATTGGTGGTACGGTGGGCGCTTTACTCGGCTTGCCAGCTGCAGTTGTGTGTAGCGCCATCGGCGTAGTAGCGGGGCTTATCGCTGGTACCGCTGGCAATCTGGTTATGCTGCCTGTAGATATATATCGTGCGGCGACGTTGCCTGAAAACCAGTTAAATCCATGGAAGTTGCAGGTTCAACAGATTAAGGAAGAAACAACAGTTGCCTTTAAAGAGGCATTCCAGAGCCACGTGAAATAGAGTTAACAAATCTAACTGTGCTTCTGGCTCAGTAAAATCTAGTCAGTACAGAAACGAAGTTCCATGCACAGTCTACCATCGTATAGTTTATAGCTAGGCTATAAGATGGTTTTTAATGGCTTAAGAAACTTATACCGCATCGGCAGACTCAGTTTTAAAGACTTTCCGCTCTTTAAGCTCATCTTTAAGCTCTGCAATATCGGTATAGAACTGGTCATACCACTTACGAAGCTGGTAGACAGGACCATCTCCATCACAGAGCAGTGGGTTATCAATCCGGACTTTGTTGTCCCAGATTTCAACATCTTCATAGAACGCTTCCTGCGCCTGCTGAATGTAAGCTTGGGCAACTTCGCGATTCTGCTCATCAGTCAATCCTGGGATTTTCTTTACCAGAACGCCGTAGCGCAATGTGAAGCTGTTCAGGTCAACAGGTACATGGCAGTTCAGAAGGATTGAATGAATAGGCATGCCGTTCATTTCACCTGACATATCGGTAATCTGGTAAGAAGGGCCATAGTAGGTGGCTACTGTCTTTAGTTCACCTTCCTCAGCAAGGCGTTCACTTTTGCCAATCATGGTCTGCTCGGCGACATGGCCTTCAAACACATTGGTGAACAGTTTGATGGGGGCACCGTGAACCGGGCCAAAGTGGGCTTTGTCAGCGACATTATCGACCAGCTCACGGCAGTTTGTGCCGATATGCATCTCGGCAATCTCCCAGTCAGACCACTCTTCATCAAAGCAGGCCTCAATGCGGGGAATGGCCTGTTCTTCGATTGGAGGGTTACCTTCCGGATCATTCCAGACATACAACAGGTTATTCTCTTCACAGACAGGCCAGGACTTGATACGTGCTTTGGGGGGGATGCGCTTGGCGTAAGGAATATCATCACAAACGCCTTCTGAGTTCCAGCGCCAGTCGTGGAATGGGCAGCGAATGGAATTGCCTTCAATGCAGCCTTTGCTCAGGTCAGCGCCCATATGAGGGCAGTAGGCATCCAGAATATGAACATTGCCATCTTCTCCCTGAAAGGCGACCAGCTTGGTACCAAATGCTTCAATCGTATGGGCTTTGCCATCCTTGTAGTTTTCCAGCTTTCCAAGGCAGTGCCAGCCACGGGCGTAACGGTCAGGTACCGGGTTCGTCTCAATCAGGTGCAACTTGCTCATATTATTGTTCTCCTCGCTGCATGCTCTGGTGATCTACCACTTTCAAAACGATTTTCCCAAGCCTTTATAAGCATCGAATATCGTCGGGGTAGAAAGCATGCAAAATCTTCATATTGTGATTGTCCGGTGAGAAGTCGCTGGCCATCATCGTCTAAGTAGACGATTGGCGAAGATTAATTTGATTTCAGTCAATAAAATGCCGCTAAAAAACGATTGGCTCCGAAGTTCGGTGGAGTGGTAATCCAGAAATATTAATTCTAAAAAGAAACTTTCAGGTGATTTTTGAGGCTATTCAGATATTACTCCTGAGCCGTGGTAGCTTTTTGTACCTAAACTTTCCTTTGTAGTTAATGTTTTCTGTAAATCCTAACGAGGAACCCTAATTCTCTTGGTGGTGTATCAAAACTGTTGATAGTGGTTTCGGGAGATAAACTCCCCGATAACCTTATCATGAATGTCTATTGATCCTGAGAAGCAGATAGTCCTTCTGGATAACCGTTTCAAGAAATTCCTCAAGGTCAGATTCTGCCGCTCAATCCGCTGAGTAAAGTACTTTCCAATGATATGTTTATCTTCTGGTAAACAGGATGTATATGGCTGCCAGTCATCTGTGCAGTAAAAACTGACTTTGAAGCGGGCCAGACGCTCCAACAGCTTTTTGAGCGTCTCTTTGCTTCTGGAGCCGAACGCATGGGCAATGATCTTCTTGAAACGTGGCTCCCATGCATAAAACAGCCAGCGTTGCTGCTTCCTGCTACCAGCAAATGACCACTGCTCATCCATTTCGAAGATAATCTTGACCCGGGCATTTTCGAAGGGGAGTTGTGTTACTGCTGGCGGGAAAA
>OODV01000282.1 GCA_900299555.1 uncultured Endozoicomonas sp. | reverse complement strand
TCAGGCTTGCCTGATGCGGCTCTGGTAAAAGCTAGCCCGCGTTTTATTCGGAGGCTAGTTTTTACCGCTCAGCGGGAGTCATTGTGTCTAGCTTTTTCTTGCACCTTGCTCACTGAGTTGCTTGCCTTATTTACATCAAGGGTTTGCAACAATAGCTTAATCAATTCTTGTACATCAATAGGGTATGAATCTGAAGAAATATTTGTGAAATCTTTTGGAGCAAACAACCTATTTGCAATTTCAGATTTTATTCTATGTTGATCATCATTTGGTAGAGTCGATAAATATGGATTGATTGCTTTCAAGTCAAGTGACGTTTGCAGATGATTATATTGTTGCTGCCTATGCTTAGAGGACTCTTTTGCCAAATAAGCAGCAGGAACGGACAAAATTAATGTGAAAGGCAACCTAAATAAAGCCGTTTTCCAATCGAAACCTGGATTAATAGACTCATAAAATGAATAACCAACAAGAGCAGTTATTAGAAACATGCAAAATAAAGAGCCATATCTTAGCCAGTTTGCCATTTTCATTTCATTGGCTGCTGATTTTTCATAGTCACCTGCTATGATATTTCCAGATATCGTTTCTAGTAACTTGTTTATTTCATCCTTCTTTCTATTCAGCTCATCGTTACTTTCGATATAGAGTTCATCTACTTTATTTAAGCGTTGTTGAACTTTGCTCTCAAGTGACTCTGATACATTCTCCAATGAAGCCAGTTTGTTCTCTAGCTTCATTTCCCGTTTTTGTTGTCTTGACTCTACTATAGAAATATCATTTTTGATTTGTGATATTAGTACATTGATTTTTTCTAATCTTTCTCTCTCATTAAGTAGTGCATCTGGCGCATTTAATATTTCTGAAGCTTCATTGTCTTCACCAAAAATTATCTCTCGATCTTCAATAATTTTTTTTGCTTGTGAAGTCATTGTAGATAATGTACCTGCTATTGCTTTAACCTTTACATCATCAATCAGATTGCTTTTATTTATTTCTGAAACAATAGCGTTTGAGTACACCAAGCAATTCTTAGCTGTTTGCATAAGACGATCAAAATCAGCTTCTGATTCATTGGCTTTGACATGATCTTGAAATCTTAAATTGAACTTCTGAAAATATTCATTGATTTTTGCTGTTACTTTTTTGCCAATTAATGCCTTTTTCAGTCCATTGATTTGATCATTGATCTGATTTAGCCATGAGTTCGTATTTTGAATGGCTTCCAATAAATTATCCATAAATTTCCATGTTTGTTGAGAAAGCTAACGCTTATTAGTGCGAATTCCGCTTTTCACTTTGAATATCCGCACGAATGAGTTCATTTTATAACTTTCAACTGATTGAAAAACGTACATTTTTAGTGCGATACCTAATTGAGCCGTACTTGCCGAGTTCTGACAAAGTGAGAATGGGTATTAATCGAGAATCAAGATTCGTGATAAAGATCCAGAGGCTACAATTATTTTTTTAAAAACATATCGGTAAATTATTTGCCGCTATTTATCGAGAATTGTGGGTAGGCTATATACTCTCGAAATTCAGCAAAATCACCGATGTATTATTATAACTGTATGCTCATACAGCATATTGAGAGTAACCATCAGGCACGCTACCGCCCGTCACTTGTGCTTTTGCCTTTTACTGACATCAGGTAGCCAATATGAAACAGCTCAATAACCATTTTTTGGTGAATAAATAAGCGATATCTACACCGTTGATAATAAAAACCGAACTAACGTATCAAATAAGAAGTTTGAATTAAAGAAAACTCTCTATTATTAATCCATTGTCTTGTATTTAGATGTTCCCCTTATAAAAATCCTTCTGAGCCGTAGACACTTTTTCCAGGTAGCGTCTGCTTTCCCCACGAGGGTGTCGCTGTGTCAGTGCCCAATACAACTGGCTGGGTTTCAGGCCGTTGATTTTCTGCACGGCGCGGTCCCGGTTGCGGTCAAAGGTGGCAAACACATTGCCTGCTCCGCCGTTATAGGCGGAGATGATCGTGTATTTGCGGGACAGCGGGTCTCGAATGTTTTTCAGGTAGTGATTTTCCAGCAGTGACAGGTACGCCGTGCCGGTATCGATATTGTTATGGGGCTGGAACAGCCAGTTTTTGCTGGGCTGACCGGGGAGGTTTTTCACTTTATCAAACACATCCCGTCCGGCGGTTTTCGGGATAATCTGCATCAGGCCATAGGCATTGGATGAGCTGACGGCATAGGGGTTGAAGCTGCTTTCCGTGCGAATCACCGCGTAGATCAGGCTCTCTTCAACATCGTAAATGCGCGAGTATTTTCGAACCAGGCTGGCGTATTGGTATTGCCGTTTGGACAGATGGTCTTCCACCAGGTCAAAGTCAACGGCATAGACACGGCCTTTTGAAGATTGCCGGGTGATCAGATCGTTTTGAATCAGATGGTCAGCGTATCGTAATGCACGCCATTGCCAGCGAATGGGCTGATTATCATGGTCCAGCACCTGTCCATAGAGCATGGGTTCTTCACCCACCGGCACGTCTTTGTCACTGAACAGGTCCACCTGTTCAGGCGCATAGGGCGTTAGCAGAATCGCGGCGATCGCTTTTCGCAAGTCGTTGCGATCCAGGGTTTCCACATGCACCTTACCGGTTTCAAAATCAACAAATACCCGGGTTCGGTAGTGGTTGGTGTATTTCACATACTCTTTGCTGCTGGCCTTTTTTTCATCCCCCCAGGTTACCCGGGCTTCCTTGATTAAGATACGAACCAGTGCTTCAAAGGCAATCACATCCTTTTCCAGACTCATACCCATAGAGATCGCATCACCGGCAGGGCCAAGCTCCTTCAGTGCTGCTTTGGTGACGTAATTGGCGGCGTAGCTGGTCGCCTGTTCCGTCGAGCAGCTGGTGATCAGCGGTGATGATAACGCAGTCAGTATGATGAGATTGCGAAGACGTGGCATCGTGGCATCCATGTCGTTTATTAGTTCCGTGGTAGTGCCTGACGTATTGTCAGGATCTTCAACCACAGAACTAATTTACCACTCACTTCAACGGTAAAGGAAGTAGGGCTAATTACCCATCACTACGTTCAGTAGTGATTTGTTAGAACATGGGTGCCTTAAAAAGACTTTAAAGGCAGGGAACCGCAAAGGCACAAAGCCGCCGCGAAGCGGCCTACCTTGTCAGAGTCATTGGTTATGCGTGCATCAATATATTCGGCTATTTTTAGTTCCCGGTACATCGCAGCAATTAAGCCAAGGTGGTTCAGGCTTTTGAACTGGTATTGAAAAGGCGACAAAATAATATCCCTGAATATCTGATCAGTCCTTTCACAACAGGTTTCAGGAAAATATTAAGGTTCTTTTTAATTTCATGTGGGTAAGCAGGCTTTGCTCACCTTGGTAAAGTCCAGCTTACCTGTCAGCAGATATACCATGATTTTGAAGTG
>OODV01000018.1 GCA_900299555.1 uncultured Endozoicomonas sp. | reverse complement strand
TCAGTCCTTTGACAACAGGTTTCAGGAAAATATCAATTGGTGTGGTGAAAGACAGATTTAAGAAAGATTAATTTTTAAACCGCACTCATTAAACTATCTATACGACTCAATATGTCTACGAAATCTTGAAGCCGTTCTCCCAGCCCTTGTATAGCGGGTATTGACTGGGTGTTCTATCAACTGTAGCGCTTTATGACTCAGTGAAATATTAGCTCGGTAGTATGGTTTCAGTTGAATATAGGTACTATTACCCATATACTGCGCCCGCTGGGAAGTCAGAAATTAATGAATAAATAACAGATTCTGACACGTTCCAACAAAATATTACGCAGTGAGCATGCAAAAATCTTTTGCTCTCTCCTTTCTCTTAGAAAATAAAGGAGGGAAAGATAGTTGAGTTGTAGTTAGCGAAGTATGTCAGAAGCAAAAGTCTGGAAGCAGCGAATGACAATGCGAAGTGATGACTGGTCTGGATTTGCCAATCGCAGGTCTGGTCGTGTAGATCACCGTAAATACATGTGGCTTCAACAGCCACCAGTACATCGTGTTATTGTTGCTCAGTTGGCTGTCTCTGCAGTGCTGACTCTGGCACTGTCTCCCCTGGGGTTCACTTTTGCGCTGTCATCCCTGTTGGGTGGGCTTTGTTGCTCGTTGCCCAATGCGTACTTTATATGGAGAGCGTTCCGTTATCGTGGGGCGCGTTCTGCAAAATTGATTGTCAGCTCATTCTATCGTGGGGAAGCAGGCAAGCTGGTATTAACGACAGCTGGTTTTATTCTGGTTTTTACCTTGGTTAAACCGTTGGAGCCATTGGCGTTATTTGGGGCCTTTATTGCAGTTCAGGCGGTAAATTGGTTTGCACCATTGCTGGTGGCTCGTCGGAAGGGCAAGCCAGCATAGGGTTTATAAAAACGGTCCGCTCATGACTGTTTTTGGCTGAAAAGTGTTTAAGTGGAAAAGCTGTTTCGTGTTTACAGTTTGATTTTAGATCAAAAGTTGAAAACTCAGGCCGCTTTGATATTGAAAATGTAATAGATGGTTTACAGGATTAGCCATGGCAAATACTGCTACTGAATACATACAGCACCACTTGCAGAATTTGACGTATGGTCAGCTGCCTGCTGGTTTTGAGCGTGTTGATGCTTATGGGCATCCACAGGGTGTTCTTACTGAGCCAACCTGGACTTTTGCTCTGACACCTGCTGAAGCTAAAGAAATGGGCTTCTGGGCAATCCATGTAGACAGCATGCTCTGGTCTGTATTTCTCGGACTTGTATTCGTTCTTTTGTTTCGCTTTGTTGCCAAGAATGCAACTTCAGGTGTACCAGGTAAGCTGCAAAATGTAATTGAGTCGATTGTAGAATTTGTCGACACCAGTGTCCGTGAATCTTTTCACGGTAAAAACCCGATGATTGCCCCTCTGGCCCTGACAATTTTTGTCTGGATTTTCTTCATGAACCTGATGGATCTTATTCCAGTGGACTGGATTCCCGGCCTGGCAACGCTGGCAGGTATTCCATACATGAAGATCGTGCCATCAACTGATCCAAACATCACCATGTCGATGTCGATCAGTGTCTTCTTTTTAATGCTTTTCTTTTGGATTAAGGTCAAAGGCGTGTCTGGGCTGTTTTCCGACCTGGCCCTGCACCCATTCTCCAGTAAGAATCCGGTAGCCAAGGTTATTCTGATACCCGTAAACCTGCTGCTGGAAACGGTATCCCTGTTAGCCAAGCCAGTTTCTCTGGGGCTGCGACTTTTCGGCAATATGTATGCCGGTGAACTGATATTTATCCTGATTGCCATGATTGGTTGGGCTCAGCTGCCACTGCATTTTGGCTGGGCTGTTCTCCACATTCTGGTTATTACCCTTCAGGCTTACATCTTCATGACACTGACCATTGTTTATCTGAGCAGTGTCCATGAAGAACACTGAGTGAATGAAAGGTGACAGGATGGCATTTTCTGCTTTTATGCAGGTGTGCTGTCCTCTGGATAAATTAACTTTAACTAACCACTAAATCTCACAACACACGACCTGTAAAGTCGGGAGGAAATATGGAACTGGTAGTTGGTCTGACAGTAATCAGTGTTGCAATCATGCTGGGTGTAGCTGCACTGGCAACTGGTATTGGCTTTGCCCTGCTGGGTGGTAAATTTCTAGAAGGGGTTGCCCGTCAGCCAGAAACTGCGCCTATGCTGCAAACCAAAATGTTCATCGTTGCAGGTCTGCTTGACGCGATCCCAATGATTGCCGTAGGTATTGCTCTGTTCTTCACCTTTGCTAACCCATTTGTTGGACTGCTCTAAGCAAAGACGTTAATGCCCGACCAAGTGCCAAGTAGGTGCCGAGTGCTTTGATGAGAAGCTGAAAGCTGCGGGCTAACGTTTTAAAAGCATTAGCCCGTAGTCGTGAAGGTACTTAAGGCCAGGCTCTGAGAAGAGCCAACGACATTAACTGAAAGAGGTGTTGGCGTGAATTTAAATGCAACTCTGATCGGCCAATCCATCGCTTTTATGTTCTTTGTGTGGTTCTGCATGAAATATGTGTGGCCACCTCTGACCAAAGCGCTGAGTGATCGACAGCAAAAAATAGCCGATGGTCTGGCTGCTGCAGATAAAGCAGAAAAAGATCTGGCTCAGGCCAATGACAACGTTGCTGAACTTCTGAAAGAAGCAAGAGTAGAAGCTCAGGGTATCATTGAGCTGGCTAACAAGCGCGCAAACCAGATTGTTGATGAAGCCAAAGAACATGCCCGAGCTGAAGGTGATCGCCTGAAGGCCGCTGCAGCTGCTGAAATTGAGCAGGAAGCTAACCGGGCTCGTGAAGTATTGCGTACGCAGGTGGCAAGCCTTGCTATTGCAGGTGCCGAGCGTATTTTGGGTGAGCGCCTGGATGAAGCAGCCAATAGTAAGCTGGTCGATGATCTGGCGGCTGAACTTTAAGAGGGCTGGAGACCATGGAATTAACCACATGTGCCCGTCCTTACGCCAAAGCGGCATTTGAATATGCCCGTGATGCATCACGTTTGAGCGAATGGTCTGACATGCTGTCTCTCTGTGCCAGCGTGACAGCGTACCAGAAAGTGGTTGATCTGCTGGGAAATCCGCAACTGAGCGGGGTTCAACAGGCAGATGCCATTATAGGACTTTGTCAGGGTGACCTGGATAAGCCGTTTGAAAACTACCTTCGGGTGTTGTCAGAACATCGTCGTCTGCAACTTCTGCCTGAAATTGCTGTTCTTTATGCCCAGCTGAGAGCGGAAGAAGAGCGCTCACAGCAAGTGCAGGTGACTTCAGCATATCCATTGAGTCAGGATCAGCAGGACAAACTGGCAGCAAAAATGGCGGCTAGACTGGGACGTTCTGTGCATCTGGTAACAGAAATTGACAGTAGCATTTTAGGTGGCGTTATCGTCAAAGCGGGGGATCTGGTCATAGATGGCAGTCTCCGTGCCCGGCTGAGCAAGCTGGCCGATGCGATGATTTCCTGAGTAATCAACTTAATCATGGAGCCGCGGCGCTCATGAGCCCAAAGGTGCAGTTTTTCACTCAGGCTTCTGGCTCAGGTGCCAACAGCAATAGTGCCCAAGGCGGAATAAGCACCCGCATCGGGTTGAGAATCAATAAAACTGTACATTTGCGGTAAAGTGGGGCAGGTAAGCTATGCAGCAACTGAATCCTTCCGAGATCAGTGACATCATCAAGAGTAGAATCGAACAGCTTGATGTGTCCAGTGAAGCCCAGAATGAGGGCACGATTGTCAGCGTAACTGACGGTATTGTACGTATTCATGGTCTGGCAGATGCCATGTACGGGGAGATGATCAAGTTCCCGGGCAATGTTTACGGCATGGCACTGAACCTTGAGCGTGACTCTGTCGGTGCTGTTGTACTCGGTGACTACGGTGATCTGGCTGAAGGCCAGACCGTTCAGTGCACTGGTAGAATTCTTGAAGTTCCAGTGGGTAATGAACTGCTGGGACGCGTTGTCGATGCTCTGGGTAACCCGATTGATGGCAAAGGCAGCCTTGAAACCAAACAGACTTCTCCTCTGGAAAAAGTAGCGCCTGGCGTTATTGCCCGTCAATCAGTTGATGAGCCAGTTCAGACTGGTTACAAAGCTGTTGACTCAATGGTACCAATCGGCCGTGGTCAGCGTGAGCTGATCATCGGTGACCGCCAGACCGGTAAAACTGCTCTGGCTATCGATGCCATCATCAACCAGAAAGGCACTGGCGTTAAGTGTGTCTATGTTGCTGTTGGTCAGAAGCAGTCAACAATTGCCAACGTGGTTCGTAAGCTGGAAGAACACGGTGCCATGGATCACACCATTGTTGTGGCTGCCGGTGCGGCAGATCCAGCGGCAATGCAGTTTCTCGCACCTTTTGCCGGCTGCTCCATGGGTGAGTACTTCCGTGACCGCGGTGAAGATGCCCTGATCGTATACGATGATCTGACCAAGCAGGCTTGGGCTTATCGTCAAATATCCCTGCTTCTCCGTCGTCCACCGGGCCGTGAAGCTTATCCTGGTGACGTTTTCTACCTGCACTCCCGTCTGCTCGAGCGCGCAGCACGAGTCAACGCGGACTACGTTGAGAAGTTCACCAACGGTGAAGTGAAAGGCAAGACCGGCTCTCTGACCGCACTGCCAATCATCGAAACCCAGGCGGGTGACGTATCAGCATTCGTACCGACCAACGTAATTTCCATTACCGACGGTCAGATCTTCCTGGAAACTGACCTGTTCAACGCCGGTATCCGTCCTGCGATGAACGCTGGTGTATCGGTATCCCGTGTAGGTGGTGCTGCCCAGACCAAGATCATCAAGAAGCTCGGCGGTGGTATCCGTCTGGCGCTTGCTCAGTATCGTGAACTGCAGGCGTTTGCCCAGTTTGCTTCTGACCTGGATGAAGCAACCCGTAAGCAGCTGGAGCACGGTCAGCGTGTTACTGAGCTTATGAAGCAGAAGCAGTATGCCCCCATGTCAGTAGCAGAAATGGGTCTGGTTATCTTTGCTGCTGAGAAAGGTTTCCTTGCGGATGTTGCCCTGAACAAGATTGGTGACTTTGAAGCTGCTTTGATCAGCTATGCCAACTCTGAGCACAGTGCCTTGATGGCAACGGTCAATGAGTCTGGTGACTATAACGGCGAGATTGAAGCAGGCCTTAAGGAAGTCATTGAGAAGTTCAAGGCCACCCAGACCTGGTAAGACATATTGTCGGCTTCCCCTATTCGGGAATACCGGCCTACAAATGAAAACAACTTGTAGGTCGGTTCACCTCTGGTGAGCCGACGATCGGCCGGCCAACCGCTGGAGGTGAATGACAGAACATGGCAGGCGCAAAAGAGATACGGACGCAAATTTCGTCCATTAAAAGTACACAGAAAATCACCAGCGCCATGGAAATGGTGGCTGCGAGTAAGATGCGTAAAGCTCAGGAGCGGATGGAAACCAGCCGCCCTTACGCTGAGCGTATCCGCCAGGTGGTAGGACATATCGCCAACGCTAATGCTGAATATGAGCACAGCTTCATGATTGAGCGTGAAGTCAAACGTGTTGGCTTCATTATCGTCTCTACGGATCGTGGTCTCTGTGGTGGCTTGAACATTAACCTGTTCAAGAAGACTGTAGAGAGCATGAAGGCGTGGAGGGATCAGGATGTTGGAATTGAGCTCTGCCTGATTGGCAGTAAGGCTGTTTCCTTTTTCCGCAGTATGGGCGCTGAGAATGCCGTAGCGGCCCTGACTCATATTGGGGACTCACCCAATATTGCAGACCTGATAGGTGGCGTCAAAGTGATGCTGGACAGCTATGAGGAAGGCCGGATTGACCGTTTGTACGTGGTGAACAACCAGTTTGTGAACACCATGACTCAGAAGCCGGAAGTGCAGCAGTTGTTGCCACTGGTACCTGATGATGATGCGTCTCTGAAGAGACCATGGGATTACCTGTATGAGCCCGATGCCAAGCAGCTGCTGGATGGCCTGCTGGTCCGTTATATCGAGTCTCAGGTTTTCCAGGCGGTAGTTGAAAATAATGCCTGTGAGCAAGCGGCTCGAATGGTAGCCATGAAGAGTGCTACCGATAATGCCGGAAACCTGATTGATGACCTGCAGCTGGTGTACAACAAAGCTCGTCAGGCAGCGATCACACAGGAACTGTCTGAAATTGTCAGCGGCGCAGCGGCGGTATAAAAGATTAAAGGGTGAGGAAAGACTATGAGTAGCGGTCGTATCGTACAAATTATCGGCGCCGTCATCGACGTCGAATTTCCCAGGGACAGCGTTCCAAAAGTTTATGACGCATTAAACGTCGATGGTAAAGAACTGGTGCTTGAAGTTCAGCAGCAGCTGGGTGACGGCGTTGTTCGTTCTATTGCCATGGGTTCTACCGAAGGTGTTGCCCGTGGTTTGAATGTTGCTAATACCGGTGCACCTATTCAGGTACCGGTAGGTACCAAAACCTTGGGGCGTATCATGGACGTTCTGGGTAACCCGATTGATGAAAAAGGTCCGATTGGTGAAGAAGAGCGCGCCTCTATTCACCGTAAGGCACCAAGCTATGCGGATCAGGCATCCAGTAATGAACTGCTGGAAACCGGTATCAAGGTTATTGACCTAGTTTGCCCGTTTGCCAAAGGTGGTAAGGTTGGTCTGTTCGGTGGTGCCGGTGTGGGTAAGACCGTAAACATGATGGAGCTGATCCGTAACATCGCAATCGAGCACTCCGGTTACTCGGTATTTGCCGGTGTTGGTGAGCGTACCCGTGAAGGTAACGACTTCTATCATGAAATGACGGACTCCAACGTAATCGATAAAGTATCGCTGGTTTACGGTCAGATGAACGAGCCACCCGGAAACCGTCTGCGTGTAGCCCTGACCGGTTTGACCATGGCGGAGAAGTTCCGTGATGAAGGCCGAGACGTACTGCTGTTTATCGATAACATCTATCGTTACACCCTGGCGGGTACTGAAGTATCGGCTCTGTTGGGTCGTATGCCTTCTGCGGTAGGGTATCAGCCAACGCTGGCAGAAGAGATGGGTGTACTGCAGGAACGTATTACTTCTACCAAGACTGGCTCTATCACCTCTATTCAGGCGGTATATGTGCCAGCGGATGACTTGACTGACCCATCCCCTGCGACCACGTTCTCTCACCTGGATGCGACCGTTGTACTGAGTCGTGATATTGCTTCCAAGGGTATCTACCCGGCGATTGACCCACTGGACTCCACCTCCCGTCAGTTGGATCCCCTGGTGATTGGTCAGGAACACTACGACGTGGCTCGTGGCGTTCAGACCGTACTGCAGCGCTACAAAGAGCTGAAGGATATCATTGCCATTCTGGGTATGGACGAACTGTCTGAAGAAGATAAGCAGACCGTATCCCGTGCCCGTAAGATTGAGCGATTCCTGTCTCAGCCATTCTTCGTAGCCGAAGTCTTCACTGGTTCTCCAGGTAAGTATGTTCCATTGAAAGACACCATTCGTGCATTCAAGGGCATCCTGGAAGGCGAGTTTGATGCGCTGCCAGAACAGGCTTTCTATATGGTCGGTTCCATTGACGAAGCGGTTGAAAAAGCCAAGTCTATGTAAAAACTCAGGCACCGGAAATGGTTCTTGTATTTCCGGTGTCCGGATCGAGGGGCATCGAAAATTGCTCCTGCATTTTCGATATACCGTCCATACATGGACATAAGGTGACTCATAATGGCTTTAACCGTAGATTGTGACATCGTTAGTGCCGAGCAGGAGATCTTCAAAGGTCAGGTAGAGATGTTAATTGCTACTGGCTCCCTGGGAGATCTAGGTATTACTCCTGGTCATACACCGCTGCTGACCGAACTGAGACCTGGCCCGATCCGCCTGGTTACCGAAGGCGGTGAAGAAGAAGTCTTCTACGTTTCCGGTGGCTTCCTTGAAGTCCAGCCAAACCAGATCAAAATTCTGGCGGATACGGCACTGCGTGCAGATGACATGAATGAAGCAGCGGCAGAAGAAGCCAAGCGTCAGGCAGAAAAAGCCCTGGAAAACCAGAGTGGCGAATTCGACTACTCAAGAGCGGCAACCCAGCTGGCCGAAGCTGCTGCCCAGCTCAGAACACTTCAGGCAATTCGCAAGAAATTGGGCAAATAAGCTTATTTCTGCGCTGTAAAAAACCCTGCTTTTGCAGGGTTTTTTTATGGGTTTAAGTTATCTCCGGTTAACTTAATAAGTTGTAAATTTAGCTCCCAGAAGAGACAGTTCTGGATAATGCCTGACTCAGGGATGATTCTAATGTCATACCCCGGCAGACTGAGTACTGCATCACCAGACTCCCAGCCCTGATCAATCACCACTCGCTTGTCTTTTAAGGCGATACGATTGTTTTCCATACCTCCCTGAAGCCAAACGCTTGTAGCTCCTTTCTGGTTAACAAAAAACAGAGGAATGTTGGGGTAAGTGTAATAACCAAGGTGAGTATAAACATTAGGGCTGGCTAATAATGTTTCAGCATTTTCCACGGACAGGTTTTCATCCAGATAGCGAAAAAAACCGGGGTTACCTGAAAGCTTGAACTGATGGCAGATCAGATGTGAATCCGCCTTAAAGAAGAGGGTGCCTTTCTGGTTGAGTGCTTCCTGATAAGTGGAGCAGGCCTTTTCGATTAAAGGGGCCTGTGTATGAATAAGATGATGCAGAGTGTTTTCCAGCTGTTTCAGGTAGAGCCCTAGAGCCCGCAATAAATACCGGGAGATAAGGGCGTAACATCAAACGCTCCCTGATTGTGAAAGAGACCATGACTATTATAGAGGGCAACGCGTTCGGTACCGCCCTGTTGAAAAGTACTGGCATTGATTACCGGTACACATCCACGAATAACACAGGCATTAATCCACTCAGCGATAAAACACCAGGCAATAGCGATATTAAGGGTGGTATCAATTGGGCAGAAACGGTTATTAGATAGATAAACTGGAGTCTCATTCAAAGCATTATCAAGAAATAGCGAAGGATTGACCGATTGATAAACGGTACTGTTTTTTGAAGCAATAAGCAGCAGGGTGGCTCCAGAGTTCAGGATATCGTTATAGGCGCTAATCTGTAGATCAGAATCAATTCCATGATCTGCTGCAATGACCAGGTCTTCTTTTGAGAGATTAAAAGGCCGCCTTAGGGGCGTTATGCCCGCTAACCCGCCAGCGCGATTGGTCAGTTCCTGGGCAAAGCCGGTTGAGGCTGCATCGATAGCCCATACACGCTTCAAAGCACCGGTAACAAACTGGTCAGCCAGTGTTGACGCTTTCATATGTAACTGACTGTTTGCTTCTGCAAGTTCGATATATTGGCAGATATACTGCTGAATTTCCCGTAAGTAGCTCATGATTGGCCCTACAGAAGAGTATTGTTATTAGACATCTTTACCCATCTTAGCTGATCTGAATCTTGAGTACTCCCTGCCTGTTTCGATATAGTGCGATGCCATTAATTCCCTCCTCTGGAAAAAATATATGCCGCTGAATCAACCCTTATTGCCAACGATGCAATACGATGCCGTTATTATCGGGGCTGGGGCTTCCGGGTTGATGTGTGCTCTGACGGCGGGGGATCGTGGACGTAAGGTGCTGGTCATTGACCATGCCAATAAGATTGGTAAAAAGATCCTGATTTCTGGTGGTGGTCGCTGCAATTACACCAATATGTATGCTGAGCCGGCAAACTACCTTTCAAAGAACCCCCACTTCTGTAAATCGGCACTGGCCCGCTACACCCAGTGGGACTTTCAGGCGCTGGTGGATAAGCACCATATTCCCTGGCATGAGAAAACCCTGGGACAGTTGTTCTGCAACGAGCAATCCAGTGATATTGTGGAGATGCTGGTGGAGGAGTGCAGGAAATCTGGCGTCACTATTCGCCTGAAGACGGCGTTGAAACACGTTAAACCGCAGGAAAACGCTGAAGGCTTTCTGCTGGATACCACGTTGGGAGACGTTCGCTGTACATCGTTAGTCGTGGCAACTGGTGGATTGTCATTCCCCACCATGGGTGCCTCCGGTCTGGGTTATGAACTGGCTGAGCAGTTTGGACATTACTTGATAGAAAGGGTGCCCGGGTTGGTACCATTCACGATGGATAAACAGTGGTTATCACATTTTATTGAGTTATCCGGTGTGAGTGCTGATGTTATTGCCAGCTGTAATGGGCACAGCTTCCGCGAGAATGTGCTTTTTACTCACAGAGGGCTAAGTGGGCCTGCCATATTGCAGATTTCTTCTTACTGGCGGCCAGGTAATAAAGTTTCCATCAACTGGCTACCGGGCATTTCAATAGAAGACTGGTTGAATGAACTCAGAGAATCGAAACCCAGGGCTGAGATTCGCTCAGTACTGTCAGAGAGATTGACCAAACGTTTGGTAAACGCGCTGTGCACCTATGGAGAGCTGCGGATATTGACGGACAGTGGTCGTAAACCCGTTAACCAGTTTTCTCCAACTGAGTTGCAATGTCTGGCTGACAATCTGGAGTCCTGGGTGTTTATGCCTGCAGGCACTGAAGGGTATAAAAAGGCAGAAGTGACACTGGGCGGTGTCGCTACCGACAATATCTCATCCAAAACCTTTGAGAGCCAGAACCAGTCAGGACTTTATTTTATCGGTGAAGTACTGGATGTGACCGGCCATCTTGGAGGGTTTAATTTCCAGTGGGCATGGGCTTCGGGGTATTGTGCTGGATTGTATATTTGAGATTGTCAATCTGTAAATATATTCTATTCGTTAGCTATGATTCATGAACCCTAATGAAGGGTTCATGTTTTCTCTTAATTAAAGCTAGCTAATCTCTTAGACTGTGGGATTGGTATTAATTTAATGATATTTAAAACTACAGGCTATACTTTCTTCCTAATTAATTATTTCAATCAGTATGTTTCGCTAAATAAAATATAAACAAGATATAATATCACCAAGAAAAAATATATGTTAGTAGTGACCTCATAGAAACAATGAGCGTATTGATAAAGATTTATGGAAAAGAGTCAGAGTAAATCAGATTTAATTTAGGGCGATCTGTTTGTAGTTTTTATTATCATTGCAATAAAAAATATCGCCTCTTCACATGTAGGACATTATTTATATCTATACCAATCAGTCAACAAAGCTCAGGATTTTGTGTTACCAATAATAAGGTACTATTTGATCCAGAGTGTGAGTTAGCTTGTTCTAAAACTTCTCGCAGAGCATCATTTTATGGTGACATAAGTTTGTTGCCTGGTGAAAATTTTTGCACATCAAAAGATCAGGTCGAATTAAGAGCTCGAAGAGTTGAAATCCATGACGACTTTGAAAAACAAGTTGGTAATAAATGGATAGCATTAAATGATAGATTGACTGAACAGGTATATGAGCATGAGCAGGTAGATTTGAGTCTGCAAACGAACATAAATGAAAACCTTGAATTCGAGTCATTGAAAGATGGTGTTCAATTAAATGATTTTCAAGAAGTTGTGTCTACATCCGTAGTGTGCAGAGAATCCAATGCTAGTTTTGATAGAGTCAGCCTTGATTTGTCTAAGATTCAAGGTAAGAAAAAGAAAAGTGAGAAAAAAAATAAAAATACAGTTGCAGTGGTAAACACTATAGGATACCAATCATTACTACAACAGGAAATCGATCATATACTAAAAAAAGTAAGTGTTTTAAATAAAGATAGAATGTTACGGGATCTACAAAGGATCGGAGAGCTTGCTGATGACTTTATTGAAACCACGGGCTGTGAAATATCAGATAATCCTATGAAGTTACATCAACTATTAGATGCCAATGGTTTTCAGGTTTCAGAAGGAGTTGTCATAAGATTGAAGAGAGTTTTTCAGAATGGTTCTGTAATTTACTCTTATCATACCACTCCAATAGTAAAGCTTTTCGGAATGAATTTGGTTGTTGATGCATCTATAAAAAAAATTCTACATCAATCTGACTCCTCTCTGATAATCATGGAAAAAGAAAAATGGATAACCTGGGTTAAGGTGTCGACAAGGAGTTGTGAGGTAAAATGGAGATCTTGTAATTTAACAGTTTTAGCTGATTACACTGGAGAATTCTGGAAATATTACAAAGTTCCATTGGTTAATATTCAAAAAATAAAAAATATTCGCTCATTAAAAGATCTAGCTATTGCTTCAGACTTTATAGTATTAAATTATTTTCCACCAGAGCAGCATCTTCTAGTAAAAGGAATTTTGGAAATAGTTAAAAAAGAGGCGTATTTTCATACGTATTTTGAACTTCGATTTGTAAGAGAAAAACTTAGGGATTTGCATGAAGGGTTGAAAAAAAAGTCTGTGACTTCAGGGTTTTCCATAGGGATGGAGGAGAGTTATGAGTGTGAGCTTAAAAAATCAGGCGGTATCTTGGAGGTTTTTACGCATAGAGCACCATCAATTTGGATAGGCTCTCATTGTCTTATCGTTGATTCTGGTATTGGTATGTTTGCATCTTCTCCCGAAAAGATATTGCTTATTTTGCCTTATGAATCGTGGAAAAAATTATTTGAAGTGAATAATAAGGTTGTTGGAGGAAATATATATTATTTCTCTGAAAGAGAATTAATATTAAGGTGGATAGAGCATGAATCTCGTAAAAATAAAGTTGGGATGAATGGAAATAGTGGCCAAGACAGGAAAAATATAACCCATGTAAAAAATAAAGAGGAGGTAATAGGAAGAACCATAATACATCAGACTTTACTGCAACAGGAGGTCTTTCATATTTTAAACAAAGTAAGTGATTTAAATAGGGGCCAAGTTTCACAGAAGCTGCAAAGAATTATAGACTTGGCGAGTGACTTTATAGAAACCACTGGGAGTGAAATATCTGATAAGCCCATGAAGTTACATCAGTTATTAAATTTCAATGGTCTTGACGTTGCTGAAGGAATCACCATAAGGTTGGAGAATGCTTTTCAGGGTGGTTCTGTAACCTACTCTTATCATACAGTCCCGACAGTAAAGCTGGCTGGTATGCACTTAGTTGTTGATGCAGCAATAAAAAAAATTATACCTAAATCAAACTCATCTATGATCATCATGGAAAAAGATAAATGGATAACATGGGTTAAAGTATCGACGAAAAGTCGTGAATTAAAGTCAGTGTTGACTAGTTTTTCTATTGAAACTGATTTCTCCGGAGAATTCTGGCAATATTATACGATGCAATTACATGAAGTTTCGAGTATGGAAGGTATTCACTCTTTGAAGGATCTGATTTTTGCAGAAGATTTGATAATATTGAATGACTTTCCCTCTGATGATCATCTTCGGGTAAAAGAGATTCTTAAAAAAATAAAAGAAGAAGCTCGTATTCATATCTATATTGAGCTGCGAGATGTAAGCTTAAAACTCAGAGATTTGACTGAAGGGTTGGAAATGCACTCTGAAATTTTAGGGTTTTCCATGGGAGGAGAGGTCACTGTTGAGTGCGCGCTTGGAAAAAATAATGATAGTCTTGGTGCTTTTACACATAGAGCTCAATCAATTTTGATAAATTCTCACCAGTTAGTCATTGATTCCGGTATTGGGATATTCGCATCACCTCCTGAGAAAATGCTACTCATTTTGCCTTATAAGTCATGGAAAAGATTGTTCGAAGTAATGAACAAACCTATAGATGGGAATATGAGTCTATTTTCTGAAAGAGAAATTATTTCGAGGTGGCTGGAGAATAGAATCTCTAATGAGATGGAGCGTCTTGATGAAATTGATAGGCTAATAGGAGAGCTTGATAATAAAATTAATGATCATGATGAGATTGGAGAAGAAATAGAGTTAGACATAGCTTCATCAATATCTGATATATCGTCGCTATCTGCTGATGAAATTTTGGAACTACTGAGAAATAATGAGAAGAAAATAGCTAAGGCAATGATAAAGTTTCACAAATTTGTTCAGAGTCGTGAGCCAGAATTAGCGGATGAAATGTATAATATGATACAAGTTATTTCCAATGAATATGAATTATTTTATAAAGACTTTAATGAGCGTATAGGTTTTAATGTTGCCGGAGTTGGTCGTGGTAGGAATATATTTTCGGGTGATGAGGCAGAATTACGGATTATTGGGCACGTGTCAGAATTGTCCTGTGGTTTGCTAGTGACTTGTGAGCATGCGGTATCAGTTGCAGAGAGAGTCATTGCTGTTGCAAAGGATGCATTACCTAAAAGAAAATGGTATGACCCGGATGAGATTAAAGAATCTCATCATAAGAGATCAGAAAAGGCATCTCAAGAAGATCGAGAAATACAGAGTGAAAATCGAAAAATAAGACAAGACAGAATAAATATGGCAAAAGATCTATTAGGTGCATCAAGGAAGTTGGTTTTATCAACACGTAATATAATTTCAAAGATTGTTGTCGCTATTGAATTGCTTCAGGAAAAGATAAACAATCGACAATTTTTTTATCAATATAGTGAAGATGTTGTTTTCATCAGCAGTTTTGCGGATAAAGCAATATCCTTAGCTTCTGAACTGTTGGTTTTAGCTCAGTCTTTAATTGACTCCATATTAGAACCCCCTAGATTTTCTTCTGGAATTAACTCTCTGATGCCTGAAGTAAAAAATCATGTTTTAAAAATAGGTAGGGATTCACATTATAGTAAAGAGTCATATGATGGTCTGGATTTATTTATAAGAGATAAAATATCTTGGAGGCAATATCGAAAGATGGGGTACAGAAGGGAATTGGTAGAACTTAGGGAAACAGGTATGTATTCCTTCTCGAAAAAGATAAGAGATCAGATTATAGACACCGGGAAAAAACATAAATTTTCTAAGAAATCTTATGATTCATTAAGGTCTATAGTAAATGGTAAGCTTACATGGAAGCAATATCAATCTGTAGGGTACTCTAGGAAATTGATAGGGCGCTGGGAAACGGGCATGCGCTCTTTATCAAAAGATGAAAAAAAATCTGTTTTAGATACAGGGATGATAAATAATTTTACAAAGGAATCTTATAACTTATTAGATTTGAAAATCAGGAAAAGGCTTTCATGGACACAATATTATCGTGCTGGTAGAAATAGACTTAAGAAGTAGACTATATCATCTAGCAACTAATATTAGTGATGTAATGACTCTAGCTGCTGTAGGAGCACAAAATCTGAGAGGCTCTTTTGAAAAGTGAGTGGGTAACGCTGTATTCTTAATCCAATACTCTGCATGACATCACAGGCCTGAAGACACTCATGGAAGAATTGTTTCAGAATGCCCTTGGAATCAGTTATCCCTGGTACATTGAGTCAATTGAGTTCAATACTGAACAATCCAGATTGGATATTTTTCTTAACTTTCAGCGAGGGGCAACCTTCAAAGATAACAGTGAGGATGATCCTTCTGGCAAGGAGTACCCAGCATACGATACCTTTCAGAAAGAATGGCGGCATATGAACTTCTTTCAACATGAATGTTATCTTCATGCACGCGTACCAAGGATCGAGCGGGATGATGGGAAGTTCCGCCTGATCCCTCCTCCCTGGAGTGGCAAACTCAAAGGGCTCACAC
>OODV01000353.1 GCA_900299555.1 uncultured Endozoicomonas sp. | reverse complement strand
ATTTTAGGCATTTCTTACGAATCGGTTTATTCCTGATAGAGGTGGTGAAAGACAGACTCATCATAATGAATCCAGCTTGTTTATTCGGCTGTGGGAAGGTATAGCATGCAAAATCAGCTCGACCAATTAAAAAATATGACCAAGGTTGTGGCCGATACTGGTGATATCGAAGCCATTCGCCGATACCAGCCGGTAGATGCAACGACTAATCCATCACTGATTTTAAAAGCAGCTCAGCTACCGGCGTACAAAAAGCTTTTTGATGAAGCCATTGTCTTTGGGCGCAATCATTCAAAAGAGAAAATGGTAAGTGCTCGTTATGCCTGTGACTGGCTGACCGTTGGTATTGGCAAAGAAATCCAGCAGGTGGTGCCTGGCGTTGTTTCTACCGAGGTGGATGCACGATTGTCGTTTGATACGGAAGCAACTATTCAAAAGGCCAGACAGCTGATTGATCTTTATAAAGAGCAGGGGGCTGATAGTGAGCGAGTACTGATCAAAATTGCTTCTACCTGGGAAGGCATCAGAGCTGCAGAGGTTCTGGAAAAAGAAGGTATTCGCTGTAATCTGACTCTGCTGTTCAGTTTTGCCCAGGCCCGGGCCTGTGCAGATGCGGGTGCTTATTTGATCTCACCCTTTGTTGGCCGGATTCTTGACTGGTACAAAAAAGCTGAAGGACGGGATTTCTCAGCGCCGGAGGATCCTGGGGTTCTCTCTGTTACTCGTATCTACAACTATTACAAGCAGTATGGCTATCCAACGGTGGTGATGGGCGCGAGCTTCCGAAACACCGGTGAGATTATTGAGCTTGCTGGTTGTGATTACCTGACTATTGGCCCGAATCTTTTAGATCAGCTGGCTTCTTCTGAGAAGCCGCTTGCGCAAAAGCTGTTCGCTGACTCGCCAAGCTGCAGTGATGAAAAAGTGACTCTGAATGAGGCTGCGTTTCGCTGGGCTATGAATGAAGATGCCATGGCGACTGAAAAACTGGCGGATGGTATCAGGAACTTTACTGCTGACCAGATTCAGCTTGAAAAGCAGTTGCTTGATGTACTTTAGTCGATGACGGGATGACGCTCTGCTGAAAAGCTCCCTGCAAAAGAAGTAGGGTTGCATATACTGTTGAGCCAGACATATCGGCAAATTCAGCTTGAAGGTCTGGCATTTATGAATAAAAAAGTGAAGCGAATTCTTGCTGTGGTTGCAGCCTCGTTAAGCCTTCATGTGCTGGCAGAAGGCTGTGGCTTCCATAAAGAAGTGATTGAAGAAGTTGCCTTTTGTCACAACGAGTATCCCTCCGTGATTCCAACAGGAAAAATAAACCCAGAAAAACTGGTGGCTGAGCAGGAAGAATTTCGCCGGTACTATCAGAGTTATCAGGTCGATACTGTTACTGTTGCACCACTTCAGCAGTTATCTGTGCCAACGGACATCGTTGTTATCATTGCTACCTGGTGCCCTGACTGTCACCGGGAAACGCCTCGCTTTATTCGAATTATTGACGAGATTGATAACCCGAACATCAACGTAACTTACATTGCTGTTGACCGGAATAAGAAAGATGAGGAAGGCTTGGCTGCACAGTATGAATTCAGTCGTATTCCAGCGTTTATTGTCATGCAGAATGGCCTTGAGATTGGCCGCATTGTTGAACGCCCAACCAGATCGCTTGAACAGGATCTGGTTGAGATTCTAAAGTGAGTTTTCTCAGTTCTTAAGGCGCTCTGGCGTTAAAATTTTTTCGCAGCCATGGTTATACGGGAAATGCAGGTGGGCCTGCCTTGTTCATCTTCGATTTTAATTTCCCATACCTGAGTACTGCGACCAATATGTATCGGTCGGGTTGTGCCGGTGACCTTGCCAGAAGTTGCTGAGCGGAGGTGGTTGGCATTAATTTCCAAACCGACACAGTAAGTACCATCTTCGCAGCAAAGGTTGGCAGCGATGCTGCCCAGTGTTTCAGCGAGAACTACAGATGCACCACCATGTAAAAGCCCCATGGGTTGGATAGTTCGGTGGTCTACTGGCATAGTGCCGCGCAGAAAATCGTCGCCCACTTCAGTGATCTCAATACCGACATGGTCGCACATATTCTCCTTGAACATTGCGGCATTGGGGTCATAGGGTCTTTTCCAGATCGACATCTTTTTTCCTTTTACCTTTATATTGACTACAGGCGGTTTCTTAAACCCAGCTGATCCGGGTGAGGGGCCAGATAGGTTTGGTTTTGTATGTATGCGCTGCCATGATTTTCTATAAAGTGTCGAAGCATGGTCATGGGAGCAATGAGTGGAACCATTTCCTGCCTGTACTCTTCGATCAGTTTGAGCAGCTGATTTCTCTCTTTACTGTCCACGTTCTTTTTAACATAACCAAGAATATGCATCATGGCATTTGTGTGCGATTTTCGATTTGCCCGTCGCTTCAAGGCAATCATAAAACCCTGAAAGTACTCATCAAGCAGGTTTTCCAGAGGGGCTTTGCTACCCTTGGCTACGATTTGACCAAGCAGCTCATAACCTTGAGGGTAATGGGCCATAATCATGTATTTATGTATAGAATGAAAGTCGACCAGTGCAGCATAGGAGGGGTGTGCCAGCACCATTTTTTGCCAGCGGTCATAGGCGTAAACACGGGTGAAAAAATTTTCGCAGAGAACTGGGTCATGGAGCCTGCCTTCCTCCTCAACTGGCAGTAATGGATTGCTTTCCATAAACGCTTTGGCATAGGCTCCGGGTGCACTTTCACCCAGCGGGTGGCCATTTTCATGATAAACCTTAACCCTTTCCATCCCACAGCTGGGCGATTTCTGCATCAGGATATAGCCACAAATATACGAGAGCTGGTCAGACATCTCATGACCATAATGCTCCAGTGCGTCAGTTACATCCAGACTGGCATCCTCGGTGCCAACTACGCGGATTTTTAGCAGCTTATCTGGAGCAGATGATGAACTTTGCCCGGAAGTGTGTGATGTTTCTGCCAGCTCACCTACTAACCGGATAGGCTCTCTGGGTGTTCCCAGCCCTATAGCCATCTCAGGGCAGACCGGCTCAAAGTGAAAGAAGTTATCAAGAGTATTGACACAAAAGGATGAACGTTTGTGCCCCCCGTTATAGCGTACTTTATGGCCTAAAAGGCAAGAGCTGATTCCCAGTGTGATCTGTTTTTCAGGCTCAGGTATGGAAACGATAGCCACTTGTTATTCTCCACTTTATATTAGAAATACAGTACTAACGAATATCGTCAGTTACCAGCAGTTCCTTTGTGTATCAGCCTTTGAAATCAGGCATCACTATACAATTCCCCTGAAGCAATAGTGACATGTGATTGATACATCTACCCCATAACTGCCTATACGGTAGGACTTTTTCACTGGATTGGTTTGTCTGTTTTTTTAGGAAGATTTCATTGGTTAAAAATAAATGAATTCGATAGTCAGTTTTTTCCGGTTTAAGGAGTTCAGGCCTTACTTATAATGTAGGGGGCGCTTTCAATTAGACATGTTGCCAGCCAACCATGGTTTGCGCAGGCAAGGGGTGAACTGCGTAGTGTGGTTATTCCACATAAGTAGTGATCAACTGGACTCATGGCTAATTGAGAACGCTCCCTGGTTATTGTTTATCAGACAGAGTGTGCTGGAGTATATATGGGCAGGCTGGTGAAAGGGGTATGGCGGGACGAGTGGTATGATACTGAAGCAAGTAAAGGTGAGTTTATCCGTGAAGATGCCGGGTTTCGTGACTGGATTAAAAATGATCCATCGGCTCGGTTTCAGCCTGAATCAGGGCGGTATCACCTCTATGTCTCTCTGGCCTGTCCATGGGCTCATCGAACACTGATATATAGAGAGTTGAAGGCGCTAACAGGGCATATAGACGTCACAGTTGTATCTCCGGATATGCTTTCAGATGGTTGGGTGATGAGTTCGCCTGAGCCACTATTTGGCTTTACCCGAATGCATCAAATCTACACTCATGCCAAACCAGATTACACGGGGCGAGTCACTGTTCCAGTGTTGTGGGATAAACAACACAATACCATTGTCAGTAATGAATCCTCAGAAATCATCAGAATGTTTAATTCCGAGTTTAATGAGCTTACGGGTAATTATGATGACTATTATCCGGAGCAACTCAGAAACTGTATCGAGCAGTGGAATGATATTGTTTATAAGAACATTAATAACGGGGTTTATCGTTGTGGTTTTGCAACCACGCAGGATGCCTATGAGAAAGCCTTTGAAGATCTGTTTGCAGCGCTTGATAAATTAGACTCTCATCTGGCAAGTAATCGGTATCTTGCTGGTCGAGAAATTACCGAGCCTGACTGGCGGCTCTTTACAACGCTGGTCCGTTTTGATGCTGTGTATGTCGGACACTTCAAGTGTAATAAAAAGCGCATCACAGATTATTCGAATTTACAACGATATTTAAAGGAGCTTTATCAGGTTTCTGATGTCAGGAGTACAACGGATTTTTACCACATAAAGCGACATTACTATTACAGCCATACAGGGATAAATCCGACGCAAATAATTCCCAAAGGGCCTGTGCTGGATTTGGAAAGCCCTCACTTGCGGGATGTTAACTGCTGTTAGGCATCCCTTGCTTGGTTGCAGAGTCAATGCTCACAGATAAAGGAGTTCTGATCTGAATTGTGCTCAGTTTCTGCCTTTAATTTGCTTTTAAATTATTTCTGGTATTGCTATCAGGGAACTTTTGGCAGCCTGTGCACACTAATATTTGCAGGTTATATATGTGCGACCGTTGAAGCAATTATTTGTTGGAATAGGCTAACACTTTAAAGCCCTCTTAACTTTTTGCTTGATCATTACCAGGTAGTCTGAGTTCAGGTTTTGCCTGTTAAGCCTTTTCGTTCCCCCTTTTTCGTTCTCCTTTTTTCGGAAGTGGCGGGAGCGGGTTGTCTTGGTATTAATTTCAGTAAATCAATTAGTTGTATTATTCAGGCTGCCTGTTTAGTGAGAACTTTTTAGATATTCTAACTGTCCAAACGGTAGCGCGATACTTTTGTTGGAGCAGCTTTGTTAGAGCAAGGTTTTCTGGAGATTTTTTCACCGTGTTGATTGTTACTGATACGCCTCGTCTGATACTTCGTACTTGGCAGCTGCAGGATGTGGATGCTTATTCTGCTTTACTGGGTGAAACGCTTTCCCAGTCATCAGATGCTATGGCAACAGAGCCAGGCAGTCTTGCAGAAACCGAGTTGTGGCGGTATCAGGCTGAACTCGATAAGTGGGGGTGGTCTCGTTGGGCCGTGGTACTCAAAGAGAATAATCAACTGATTGGCTATTGTGGTTTTTCTCCCTATGGTAAACACATCGAGATGAGCTGGCGCTTTTTACCGGCATACCGCGGGCAAGGTTTGGTTCTTGAGGCTGTTGAGGCTGTGACACAGTTTGGATTTAACCAGTTGGGGATGGAGGAGATCATTTCTTATACAACACCCAGTAATGAGTTTGCTCAGGGGGTCATGCAACAATTGGGTATGACACTTGATCGCTTTGAAGGCTGGAGCACCTGTACTGTTGCACGTTATCGCATACAGTCACCGATTTGAACTATCGTCAGCTGTCCATTATCACCTCTAACCTAACCAGCTACGTCGTTGCAATTGGATCACAAAGACCTGAGCTGTTTTGCTTGAGCCTCAATGCCTTTTATTTGTAAATTCACTCTCTTATTTCGCCTCTGTAAATAACACAGCTGGAATGGTTTTTCTGACACTGAAAAGTGTTTTAAATCGCAGTATAATTTTCCTACACCACTCTAATATTTATTTTTCAACTTTCATTCACTGTCTTTTTTACCTGAATTCATGAGCAATAGCTGCACAGACACTCTGAATAGCTGGGAGCAGAAAATTACCTCCTGGTTACAATCCATGGGCGATGATAATAATGATGCATCCCATGACTTTTTCCATTTTCAGCGAGTGTGGAAGACTGCACAACAGATAATGGATCAGGAGCAGATCCCGATAAATCGATTGGTGGTGCTTGCAGCCTGCTATTTTCATGATGTTGTGGTTCTGCCAAAAGATCATCCTGAAAGATCTCAGGCATCCTCGCTGGCAGCCATAAAAACCAGAGTTTGCCTTGAAGAGATGGGGTTTCCTCATGAGCTTATTGATAACGTCTGTCACTCAGTAGAGAGCCATAGTTATTCTGCGGATATTACGCCAGAAACGATTGAAGCAATGGTTGTTCAGGATGCAGATCGGATGGAGGCTCTGGGTGCGATTGGTTTGGCCAGGGTTTTTTATACGTCAGGTCTCTTACGGCGAAAGATGTTTGATCCGGAAGACCCGCTGGCAGAGCATCGTGAACTTGACGATCGTGAATATGCTCTTGATCACTTTCAAGTAAAGTTACTAAAACTATCTGAAACCATGCAAACAACTGCTGGGCGGCGGATGGCGGAACGCAACTCTGATTACCTCAGGGAATATATGGGTAAGCTACTTAAAGAGCTGGATGGGGATTATTACTAGTACATCGTTTCATTGAGTTTGATGTTTTGCACTCCGTTCGCACTGAGCTTGCGAAGTGCAGTGGCAACATACTTCGACAATCTCAGGAACAATGGAACGCATCAATTCCATTGAAATGATCTACTAGGCTCTGTTGACATAAATTTGCAGGCTCAGCTCAAACCAGAGCATTCGTTGCCAGGCGCAAGAATGCAAGAATACTCACGTCTTTCAAGCTCTTGTAACGGCCGGCACGGGCGCTCTGGTTTAAGCCGGGAAGGCGGCTATATGAGTCACTGAGCCAGCAAACTTATGTCAACAGAGCCTGGTACTATCCTTATCGATATGTTCACCTTTATAATTCTCGCATCTTGTCGGAGTGCATGTAGCTGAGATCGCTGCGTTTTCAGGCTTCCATTGGGAGTTATTTGCAGCAAATCCGTTGAACCTGCCCGGGGTAATACCTGCGAAGGGAACAAGAAAAGAGATTATAGGATAGGCATTATCTTTTTGATTGTTGATGATTGTCTGATTTATCAACATATTAGTTGACGACTTATATACAGCAATTTATTGCTATCGTTAGCATCAGAAAGGTAGTAAAAGCCTTTTTCTCTTTTATTTACTAACTACACCGACAAGCCATACACATAATAATAGATAAGGGATATACATGGCTTGTAACTCTCATCATCAGGGTATTCAGACGAGTACTCCAATTTCTGACGGTCAGTCACTTCTGGCAGAAGCCTGTCGTCCATTTCCAGCTTCCAGAAAAGTTTATCTCACCGGTAGTCGCGATGACATTCGGGTGGGCCTGCGCGAAATTGCGATTGGACAGAGACAGGGGGAGTACAGCAAATTATCAACTGAATCTTCCATTAGGGTGTATGACACATCCGGACCTTATACCGATCCAGAGCATAACCTGGACCTCCTTCAGGGGTTGCAGCCAATTCGTTCAGAGTGGATACGGGGTCGTAAAGACTCAGAAGAACTGAGCGCCTGCTCTTCAACATACGCATTGCGGCGCAAGCAGGATATTCAGGTTGAGCCAGTGCGCTTTCAGTCGGCGGTATCTATCAGGTGTGCCCTGCCTGGAAAAAATGTTACTCAGCTTCACTATGCAAGGAGGGGGATCGTCACACCGGAGATGGAGTATATAGCACTCAGGGAAAATATGGGGAGGTCTGAAGTATCAAAGATAACGCCTGAATTTGTGCGTCAGGAGGTTGCAGCAGGTCGAGCTGTTATTCCTGCGAATATTAACCACCCTGAAGCGGAGCCGATGATTATTGGCCGTAACTTTCTGGTGAAGGTCAATGCCAATATTGGTAACTCCCCTGTGACCTCCACCATAGAGGAAGAGGTTGAAAAGTTGCTTTGGGCAACGCGCTGGGGGGCGGATACGGTGATGGATCTTTCGACGGGAAAGAACATCCATGAAACCCGTGAGTGGATTTTAAGAAACTCTCCGGTACCGATTGGCACGGTTCCTATTTATCAGACTCTGGAAAAGATTAATGGCAACGTTGCAGATCTTAGCTGGGAGGTTATGAAAGATACCTTGATTGAACAGGCAGAGCAGGGGGTTGATTACTTTACGATTCATGCCGGGACTCTCAGGGAGCATGTAAAGCTGACGACCAATCGTGTGACCGGTATTGTCTCCAGGGGAGGAGGCATTCTAGGACAGTGGTGTGAGATTCATGACCGGGAAAACTTTTTGTATGAGCATTTCGATGAGATTTGTGAAATATGCAAAGCATACGACATAACCCTGTCATTGGGGGATGGACTTCGTCCGGGGTCTGTTGCTGATGCTAATGATGCTGCACAGTTTGCTGAACTGAAAACGCTAGGTGAACTTACCAGGAAGGCCTGGGAGCATGATGTGCAGGTAATGATTGAAGGACCTGGTCATGTTCCGATGCACCTGATTCAGGAAAATATGGATAAACAGATTGAGTATTGTAATGAGGCGCCTTTTTATACGCTGGGTCCTTTGACAACAGATATCGCTCCTGGCTATGACCACATTACTTCTGGGATCGGTGCAGCGATGATCGGCTGGTTTGGCTGTGCGATGCTCTGTTATGTGACGCCAAAAGAGCACCTTGGCCTACCCAATCGTGAGGATGTTAAGCAGGGGCTGATTGCTTACAAAATTGCTGCTCACGCGGCAGATGTCGCGAAAGGTCACCCGGGTGCTCAGCTAAGGGATGATGCACTATCCCAGGCTCGTTTTGAGTTTCGTTGGGAGGACCAGTTTAACCTGGCCCTTGATCCGGATACGGCAAAAGCTTATCACGATGAAACCCTTCCTCAAGACAGTGCCAAGGATGCAGGCTTCTGTTCAATGTGTGGGCCAAACTTTTGTCCGATGCGCATGACTCATGATGTTCGTGAGCTTGAAAGCACTTCCTGAACCTTGTCTATCAGGTGCCGGGTCTGAGTTATATCTCCCAGAGTTATTCTCAGCCCCTTGCGCCCACTCTGGTCAGCTTTTGGCCGGACAAGAATGTTATTGTTTCGCAAATGCTGCTCAATAGCATCCGGGTTGTCAGGAAATGCCCAGATAAAATTGGCTGCGCTGGGCCAGTAAGGAATTTTCTGCTGGTCAAGGAACTGCTCAAGCAACGGTTTGGATTCCTCCATAACCTCCCTAACGTATTGCTGGGTATACTCTGGATGTTCCAGCGCTGCATCAATAGCGACAGCTGCAAGCTGATTGACATCATAAGGGCCACGAATGTTCAGTAGTGCTTTGATGTTATCGGGATGGCTGATGACATACCCCAGCCGTATGGATGGTAGGCCCCATGTTTTTGAGAAAGTGCGCGTTATCAGGATATTCGGGTACTCCATAACCCTGTCAGCAACGCTTGTCTGAGAGTATTCAAAATAGCACTCATCGACCAGCAGTGCGGTATCGGGTACGGCTCTAGCTATGGTTAGAATATCCTCGCAGTTGATTTTTGTTCCGCTGGGGTTATTCGGGTTGGCTATGACAATCATCCGGGTTCTGGGTGTGATTGAGTTCAATACTTCATTGACAGGGAAGCCTTCTTCCAGCGTATAGGCTGGTTCTATGATTTTCAGCCTCTCAATATTGGCGCACTGCTGGTACATTGCGAAGGTCGGCCCGGGGATGATGATTTCATCGTCCTCCGTGCAGGCAGCACGAATAATAATGTCGATACCCTGATCAGAGCCGTTGGTAATCATAACCTCTGATTCGCTGACACCCGCATAACTGGCAATCTTTCGGGTCAGGTCACCATAGGAGGGGTACATTTGCAGCCGGTCATCATTGATGAAGTCTATAAGCGCCTGTTTAACATGATGGCTGACGGGTAATGTTCTTTCATTGAAGTCTAGTAGCAGATGTTTATGAGGATTCCTGCCTTCCAGGGGAGGGGTGTAGGCACTCATCCGGGTGATGTGGGATTTGAAAATGCTCATCTGCTGTTTCCCTGATCCATCGGTTGTTTTCTATATTTAGAATTTAGAGAGTATGCAGTATAGGTAGAGTCAATAAAGGAATCTATAAGTCTCCGGTTGTGGGTATTCATATCTGCTCATGAGATGTGTTGTATTGCATTCATTCTTTGATGGATTGGCAAGGCTGATGGTTTTGTATCATTCATTGGCACCAGTGCTGGATGCTAGGGGGGGCGCAGTGTCCTGATAAAGAAATCAGTTGGTTAAGTTGGGTATCCCGACCTGCAGGATATATTATCTATACCGGACGCACCCAAAGATACGGATGGGCTTCATTCTCTTGTTACCTCCTGTGCCACTCACATACTTGGGTTGTATCTCCTTGATAAAGCTTTTGGGCTCGTTATAAATGGAAAAAGTATTAGAGCTGCTGTCTGATGGCAGTTTCCACTCGGGAGAGGCGCTGGGCAGTGCTTTGGGCATTAGTCGTGCTGCGGTGTGGAAAAAACTGAAAATGCTGGAAGAACTTGGCCTGCAACTGGATTCAGTGAAAGGGAAAGGTTACAGGTTGCACCCGGGGGTTGAGCTGCTGGATCGGCAGAAAATTCTGGGTGGTCTTGATCAGGCTGTCAGAGAATCGGTAGTTATTCAAACCTGCCTTAAAACAGCTTCAACCAATGATCTGGTCAGGGATATCCATGTGGATAGCCCTGAAATCAAGGCTGTGTGTCTGGCGGAATATCAGACCAATGGTCGTGGTCGCCGGGGCAGAACCTGGAATAATCCGTTAGGCTCTACCATCAGCATGTCTGTCAGATGGTCTTATAGTGCCGGCATGGCCTCACTTGAAGGTTTGAGTCTTGCGGTCGGCCTCTGCGTTGTGAAAGCGTTGGAATCCTGTGGTGCGAGCAGTTTGAAGCTAAAGTGGCCGAATGATGTGCTCTGGGAGCCTTCAGCGGGTACAGGGGCTCAGGAGGGTTTTCATAAGCTCAGTGGTATTTTGCTGGAAGTTCATGGCGACCCTACTGGCGACTGTGACGTTATTATTGGTATTGGTGTCAATATCGCCCTGAGCCAGGAGCAAATCAATACTATTAATCAGCCAGCCGTGGATATTCAGCGAGTCTGTGGAATGGCGGTCAGCCGGAACTATGTTGCAAGCGCACTGATCAGTGAGTTGTGCCAGACCCTGGATGCTTTCAGTCAATATGGCTTTGATCATTTTAAGAAGCAGTGGGAGCAATACGATGCTTTTGCTGGTCAGAGTGTTGTTTTGGATGCATCGGGAAATAGTGTTTCTGGTTTGGCCTCCGGGGTTAATGCCCATGGTGGACTGTTATTGAAGACTGGTGAGGGTATGATGGTTTTCAATGGCGGTGAAGTGTCATTGAAGGCTGCTGGCCCTGGAAAGAGCACGTAAACATGAGAATTCTGGAACTGGATGCTGGTAATAGTCGATTAAAATGGCGACTGTTAAATGGCGATACCTTAGCTTCCCATGGCCATCTTGCAAACAGCGATAACTGGCTCCAGGGACTGCCCTTGTTAATGGGGCAGGTTGGACAGATAGACTGTGCAAGGGCATCCATTGTTTCTGGTCGGGAGCGTTTTGAGTTGCTCCATGCTGCCATTGATCGTCACTTTAATATTCCTCTTCAGCAGGCTTCGGTTAAACCTGAGTGGCGGGGAGTTCGTGTTGCTTATCCTGATATTGGGGTCGATCGCTGGCTGGCAATGCTGGCGGCTAACCATCAGGATCGGCAGACAGATAAAATCGTTGTTAGCTGTGGTACGGCTATAACCCTTGATATGCTAAACCGTAATGGAGAACATCTCGGTGGGTATATTGTGCCGGGTATCGGTTTGATGAAAAAGATGTTGCACGCCAATACGGCTCAACTGCCTATGGTGGAAATGGCAGCCTCCAGTGTCAGTCCAGGCAAAAGTAGTATGGATTGTATTAATAATGGTGTTCTCGCTATGGCGGCAGCAATGCTGAATGAACAACAAGCTACTCATAAAGATTGTGTCGTATATCTGACGGGAGGTGATGGTGCACTACTTAAGCCCTACATTAACGGTGAGTGTTTTTATCATCCTGAACTGGTGATGGACGGTCTGTCGCTTGCTTTTGAAGAGGCGGTGCTGGGATAAACGATGCGCTGGACAGTTATTTTTCTTGTATTTGCCAATCTAAGTTATTTTGCCTGGGGCTCCTATCACGAGTCCAGAGGAGGGTACTGGCTTCCCGAAGAAAGTGATGATTATACAGAAGTGTCGGCTGAACGACTGGTTTTGCTTGTCGAAACAAGTGGGGCGCACTCAGCAACTTCAAGTGATATGGCTGGAGTAAAACCTTTGATAAATTCATCGATCCAGTCAGGACGTAAGCTTGTAAATGAATGCCTCGTTGTAGGGCCTTTTGCCAATGTGGTTGAGGTGGATGAACTGCAGCAGCGTTTATTTGCAGTGGGGGTTAGTAGTCATGAAAGGGCTGATGAAAATAGCCAGCAACAGGATTACTGGGTTCATATACCGCCTTTACCCAGTCGTGATGCTGCAATCCGTTTGTTGAGGGAGTTGCAGGCGCAAAGAATTGATAGCTTTGTGATTACTCAGGGGGAGCTGGCCAACGGTATATCATTGGGGCTTTTCTCGCGGAGCGAGTCTGCAAAAACAGTTAGTCGTCGTTTAACTGATGCGGGTTATGGTGTTGCGATCAAGTCGCTACCCAGGGTTCCTGAACAATGGTGGCTTGAGATGGATTCTACTGTTGAAAGCAGGTTGAGTTCTTCTTTCTGGGATGAAACCACAGATCAGTTTCCTGAACTGAAAAAGTTAAAAAAGAGTTGTAAAGGCATTGCAACGAGCAAAGAGATTCTCTAGTATACGCCTCGCTGCTCAGGGAGACAGTTAGCCGAACCGGGGATTAAAGGGTGATCTTGAAAACAGAATTGCCTGAAAGAAAAAGGTTGGGTTGACAAAGAAAACTTCCTGAATAAAATAGCACAGCATCTGGTGGGGTTCCCGAGTGGCCAAAGGGATCAGACTGTAAATCTGACGCGAAAGCTTCGCTGGTTCGAATCCAGCCCCCACCACCAGATTTATTCTTCCTTGAATTGAAATTAAGCTTGATAGCTGGTTTCCAAATCCTTGGAATTCGTGCAAGATTGGTTTGCATGATTAGAGTTTTGTTTTTGCGGGTATAGTTCAACGGTAGAACCTCAGCCTTCCAAGCTGATGATGCGGGTTCGATTCCCGCTACCCGCTCCAGTTCCTATCTTGCCTATAGATGGTTGTCATAGGTAGCAAGTGCTCTTATAGCTCAGTTGGTAGAGCGCATCCTTGGTAAGGATGAGGTCACCGGTTCAATTCCGGTTAAGAGCTCCATATTCGAGAGGCGTATGTCTCTTTTTTTTCGAGTGGTAGTTTTTTGCACTCGATTAGCCACAAGGCTTTTCAGGTCGGGTGATGAAGATTATAATTCACCGACTCTGTGATTCAGAGTGATAAGGATTTAGGCCAGTAGTTCAATTGGTAGAGCACCGGTCTCCAAAACCGGGGGTTGGGGGTTCGATTCCCTCCTGGCCTGCCATTTTCGATGATCAAGCTCTTGCTCCTGGGAAGCTTGCTCTTAGAGAGTCTAGGTAGAGAAAATCAAGCTGATGAGTGGAAATTCTGAAATTGCGACTTCGGGTCGACTGGATGGTCTCAAATGGGGCCTTGTGGCGATTCTGGTCGCTGTTGGTGTTTACGGTAATTATTACTTTGCTGCTGAGTCGCTTCTTATTAGAGTTGTCGGCTTGCTGGTGATTGCAGGTGTTGCTGGGTTTATTGCTCTGCAGACTGTGAAAGGTGGTGCCTTCTGGACGTTGTTGAAGGATGCCAAGACTGAGATTCGCAAGGTTGTCTGGCCTACTCGTCAGGAGACAGTGCAGACCACTCTGGTGGTGGTTGCTGTCGTATTAGTGATGGGCCTTATTTTGTGGGGGCTCGATTCTCTGCTAGGCTGGATGATCAGCAGCCTGATTTGATAGGGACAGGACATGGCGAAACGTTGGTATGTGGTGCATGCCTACTCTGGATACGAGAAGCAGGTGTTGCGCTCCTTGAATGAGCGTATCAAGCGTCTTGGTATGGAAGAGTACTTTGGCGAAATTCTGGTGCCTACCGAGGAAGTGGTAGAGATTAAGAACGGCCAGAAGCGTAAGAGTGAGAGAAAATTCTTTCCGGGCTATGTATTGGTCCAGATGGAGATGAATGAAGACTCGTGGCATCTTATTAAAGATACGCCTCGGGTGATGGGTTTTATTGGTGGTACGGCAGATAAGCCTGCGCCTATCACTGAAAAAGAAGCGGATGCTATTCTTCGTCGTGTGCATGAAGGTGCTGAGGCTCCAAGACCTAAGACTCTGTTTGAGCCTGGTGAGATGGTTCGTGTTGTTGATGGTCCTTTTGCCGACTTTAATGGCGTGGTGGAAGGTGTCAATTACGAGAAGAGTCGCCTGCAGGTTGCAGTAATGATTTTTGGTCGCTCAACGCCGGTAGAGCTTGAGTTTGGCCAGGTTGAGAAAGTTTAAGCTTTAATGTAAGCCTGCTTTCGAGTAGCCCCGTTTTGTCTTTATTGGCTGGCGGGGCTTTGTTTTTCTGAGCCATTTTGCAGGGTTGGATGGGCGCTTTGAGGTGATTGTGTGATTTGCAGTTATCTTAAGTGTTTTTGCGCTGGTGATTTCGGAATGATTTCTGTAAACTACCGCGCTTTGTAGACGGGTAGCCGTAAATTTGAATGCTTCTTTCCTTAAGGTTTTGGGGTGGAGTGTTGAATAAGGCAGTGACCCATATAGAGGTTGAAAATGGCCAAGAAAGTACAAGCTTATATTAAGCTTCAAGTGCCTGCTGGGCAGGCAAATCCATCCCCACCTGTTGGTCCTGCTCTGGGTCAGCACGGTGTAAACATCATGGAATTCTGTAAGGCGTTTAACGCTAGCACCCAGAAAATGGATGCTGGTATGCCGATTCCTGTTGTTATTACTGTATACAGTGATCGCAGTTTCACTTTCGAGACTAAGACTCCGCCTGCCTCTGTTCTGCTGATGAAGACTCTGAAGCTGAAGAAGGGTTCCAGTCGTCCAAATACCGAGAAAGTAGGTACTGTGACTCGCGAGCAACTGCTTGAAGTTGCCAAGATCAAAGAGCCTGATCTGACTGCTGCTGACGAAGATGCAGCGGTGCGTACCATTGCTGGTTCAGCTCGTTCCATGGGTCTGATCGTGGAGGGTGTTGAGTAATGGCTAAGCTGTCTAAGCGTGCGAAACTGATCGCTGAAAAAATCGACTCTACTAAGTCTTATGGCTTTGAAGAAGCAGCTACTCTGCTGAGAGAGATCTCCAGTGTAAAGTTCAAGGAAACTATCGAAGTTTCTGTGAATCTGGGTGTTGATCCTCGTAAGTCTGACCAGGTGGTTCGTGGCTCTACTGTGCTGCCTAATGGTACTGGTAAAGATGTTCGCGTAGCTGTGTTCACTCAGGGTGCTAACGCTGAAGCTGCTAAAGAAGCGGGTGCTGAAGTGGTTGGTATGGAAGACCTGGCTGAACAGGTTAAAGCAGGTCAGATGGACTTCGACGTTGTTATCGCTTCTCCGGACGCGATGCGTGTTGTTGGTCAGCTGGGTCAGATCCTTGGTCCGCGTGGCCTGATGCCAAACCCTAAGGTTGGTACTGTAACCCCTAACGTTGCTGAAGCGGTTAGAAACGCCAAGGCTGGTCAGGTTCGTTTCCGTACTGACAAAAACGGTATTATTCACGCTGGCGTTGGTAAGATCGACTTTGAGGCGACTGCCCTGAAGCAGAACGTTGAAGCACTGCTGGTTGATCTGAAGAAGCTTAAGCCTTCTTCCAGCAAAGGTGTTTACATGAAGAAAGTTACCTTGTCCTCTACCATGGGTCCAGGTCTGACTATCGACATGTCCTCTCTGTCTGCGTAAGCGATAGAAAGAATTGCAGAGGCTTGGCTTGCTGGGTCTCTGGCTGGCAGTATGCCAGTCGCAACCCTCTTTGGGGTCCCTGCTGTTGCGGGGGTCGTCAAAGATCGCAGGTGTCGGATGCTGTGCCTGTTTCGACAGGGTTCTTCATAATGAAGGACAAAAAGTGGATGGCTTAATCTCCTGCGTAGACGGTGAGTATGCTTTTTGAAAGATAAAAGTATGCACCCATCACCGTATTGTAAGCGCTTGATGGTTTGTCGCTGATAAGCGATCAAGTGAAACTTCATAAATTTGGAGTAAAGCCCATGGCGTTAGGACTCGAAGACAAGAAGGCAATTGTTGCCGAAGTCAGCGAGGCTGCACAAAGCGCTCTGTCGGCTGTAATCGCGGACTACCGTGGTCTTACTGTTAGTCAAATGACTGCTCTGCGTAAGCAGGCTCGTGAAGGTGGCGTCTACCTGAAGGTGGTTCGTAACACTCTGGCCAAGCGCGCTGTAGAAGGTACTGAGCTTCAGTGCCTGCAGGAAGTTCTGGTAGGCCCTACTGTGCTTGCTTTCTCTATGGAAGATCCAGGTGCCGCTGCGCGTCTGATGAAGGATTTTGCCAAAGAGAACAAAGAGCTGGACATCAAAGCTCTGTCTATTTCCGGACAGTTGCTGGGTGCAGAACAGATCGATGTTCTGGCCAAGATGCCTACTCTGGATCAGGCTCGCGCAATGCTGATGAGCGTAATGATCGCACCGGTAACCAAGCTGGCAAGAACTCTGAACGAGATTCCTGCAAGCGTTACCCGTGTTGTGGCAGCTGTTGCCGACGAGAAGAAGAAGGCCGCTTAATCCTTGCTGGATTGGTTTTCTTGCTTTTTTGCTTAAACAAATTTTGGGGCTTGCTATTTTTTGTTAGTCCCGACCAAGATTTTTGGAGATATAGAGATGGCTCTGTCCAAAGAAGATATCCTGAATGCAATCGCTGAAATGTCTGTAATGGACGTTGTTGAACTGGTTTCCGCTATGGAAGAGAAGTTCGGCGTTTCTGCTGCTGCTGCTGCTGTTGCTGTTGCTGCTGCTCCTGCTGAAGCTGCTGCCGCTGCTGAAGAGAAGACTGAGTTTGACGTAATCCTGGCTGACGCTGGCGACAAGAAAGTTAACGTCATCAAGGTAGTGCGTGCTGCTACTGGCCTGGGTCTGAAAGAAGCCAAGGCTGTTGTAGACGGCGCTCCAGCTCCTCTGAAGGAAGGCGCTTCTAAAGAAGAAGCTGAAGAGCTGAAGAAGCAGCTGGAAGAAGCTGGTGCTAAAGTAGAAATCAAGTAATTTCTATAAAAGCATTGCATAATCCCGAGTCTGTTGCATAATAGATTCAGGTGGCTGGTGCCTGCGAGGGTGCCGGCCTTTTTTCCGTTGTATGAGCTATATCGTCTGGGTAACTGTATTTGCACGTAGAGTCTGTCTTATATCATGAAAATTTCCGTTTTCTTCGGCTCTTGTGGTTGGAAGGTTTTTTTCGTAATTTTGATGGGCGCTGCTGTCTTGGTGGATGCATGTGGCAGGGCTATGAGCTTGGAAAAGTCGTCGCAGAATCTGATCAATCTGGAGATGGCTATTCATGTTGGTGTAAAGCGGCTCAATGCAGAGGATTTTCGGTAAAATAGTATCACTTCATAATAAGCTGTGAGATGATGGTAGATTGCTGTAGAAAATTCTGTTCTAACCGTTTTGCCTCGACCTGAAATACAATGCTGCCTGATGACTCATCAGGTAGACCCAATACCGCTTCCGTTGCCTTGTGTGATGTAAGCGGTATTGCCGTGAAAGCAGAGTAGTAAATCTGAACAATGGTGTCAGTTTGCATTCTGTTCAGGCGCTAAAGCTCATACAACGGTCGATGTCTACAACGATGCGAAAGTGTCTGTAACGACATTGAGAGTATCTGCAACACCTCAAAGGTGTCTGTGATACAGGTCAGTTTATGACCAGAAAATTTGAAAATTTATTGGTTTTGACAGGGAGCCACCCGCTCTCGAACTAACCTACTATGGCCAGGCGGTGCCGCCTGAGGCCAGAAAACAGGTAACCAAGCTGGGGAACGCTGATGGCATACTCGTATACTGAGAAAAAACGCATCCGCAAGGACTTCGGCAAGCTGCCGAGTGTCATGAATGTGCCGTATCTGCTGGCGATTCAGCTTGACTCGTATCACAAGCTGTTGCAGTCAGATAAAGAGCCGGCAGCAAGGGAAGATATCGGGCTTCACGCAGCCTTTAAATCCGTTTTCCCAATCGTAAGCTATTCCGGCAATGCGGCACTTGAATATGTTAGCTACAGACTGGGCGCTCCTGCGTTTGATGTCAAGGAATGTCAGCTGCGAGGCGTCACTTACGCAGTACCTCTGCGTGTTAAGGTGCGTCTGATTATCTACGATAAAGAATCGTCTAACAAGGCAATCAAGGATATCAAGGAGCAGGAAGTGTACATGGGCGAAATTCCGCTCATGACCGATAACGGTACTTTTGTTATTAATGGCACAGAGCGAGTTATCGTATCTCAGCTGCACCGCTCTCCGGGCGTATTCTTTGATAATGACCGGGGTAAGACTCATTCTTCCGGTAAGCTGCTCTACTCTGCCCGTGTAATTCCTTACCGTGGCTCCTGGCTGGACTTTGAGTTTGATCCAAAAGATCTCCTTTTTGTTCGTATCGACCGTCGTCGTAAATTGCCAGCAACTATCCTGCTGAGAGCCATTGGTCTCTCAAATGAAGAAATTCTTGAAAATTTCTTTGACTTTGTTGAATTTAAAATTGGTTCTGAAAATGTCAGCACTGAGTTTGTTGCCGATCGCCTGAGAGGTGAGGCAGCCAGTTTTGATATCTATGATAATGATGGTAATGTCATTGTAGAACAGGGACGTCGTGTAACTGCACGTCATATCCGTGACCTGCAGAAAGCGAATATCAAGAGCCTGGATGCTCCGGTTGATTACATCTATGGTCGCGTTCTGGCAAAGACCGTTATTCATAAATCTACCGGTGAAATCATTGTTGAGTGCAACAGTGAAATCACGCCTGAAATTTATGAAAAACTGTTGTCAGCAGGTATCAAATCAGTAGAAACGCTTTATATCAATGAGCTTGATTGTGGTCCGTTTATTTCTGACACACTGCGTGCAGATACGACAACGAATCGTCTGGAAGCACTCGTTGAAATTTACCGTATGATGCGTCCTGGAGAACCACCAACGCAGGATGCAGCAGAGGCGCTGTTCCAGAATCTGTTCTTCTCAGCTGAGCGTTATGACCTGTCAGCGGTAGGTCGTATGAAGTTCAACCGTCGTCTGGGGCGTGATGAGGATACCGGATCCGGTGTTCTGGATAACTCTGACATCATTGATGTGCTGAGAATCCTTATTGATATCCGAAATGGTAAAGGTATTTGTGACGATATCGACCATCTGGGTAACCGCCGCGTACGTTCTGTTGGCGAAATGGCGGAAAACCAGTTCCGTGTTGGCCTGGTGCGTGTTGAGCGTGCAGTTAAAGAGCGTCTGAGCCTGGCTGAGTCTGAAGGCCTGATGCCTCAGGACCTGATCAATGCCAAGCCGGTTGCAGCTGCCATCAAGGAATTCTTTGGTTCCAGTCAGCTGTCACAGTTTATGGACCAAAACAACCCGCTGTCTGAAATTACTCATAAGCGTCGTGTATCTGCGTTGGGTCCAGGTGGTCTGACTCGTGAGCGCGCCGGCTTTGAGGTTCGCGACGTACACTCAACACACTACGGTCGTGTATGTCCAATTGAAACGCCTGAAGGTCCAAACATCGGTCTGATCAACTCTCTGGCAACCTACGCACGTACTAACGATTACGGTTTCCTTGAAGCACCATACCGTCGTGTAGTTGATGGCCAGGTAACTGATGAGGTGGATTACCTTTCTGCTATTGAGGAAGGTGAATACGTTATCGCTCAGGCATCAGCAGCAATGGATGAAAACAAGCAGCTGACTGAAGAGCTGGTTGTTGTTCGCTACCGTGGTGAAGCGACACTGATGGGGCCAGATAAAGTCCAGTATATGGACGTGTCTACTAAGCAGATGGTATCGGTGGCAGCATCTTTGATTCCATTCCTTGAGCACGATGACGCTAACCGTGCCTTGATGGGATCAAACATGCAGCGTCAGGCCGTACCGACTCTGAGAGCTGAAAAGCCCTTGGTCGGTACTGGTATGGAGCGCAATGTGGCTTCTGACTCCGGTGTTTGTGTGGTTGCAAGGCGTGGCGGTGTTATTGATACCGTAGATGCTGCCCGTATCGTTGTCCGGGTTAATGATGATGAAGTTCAGCCGGGTGAAGCTGGTGTAGATATCTACAATCTGACCAAATACACACGTTCTAACCAGAATACCTGTATTAATCAGCGTTCACTGGTGAAGGCAGGGGATCAGATCGCTCGTGGTGACATTATGGCGGACGGGCCTTCTGTTGATATGGGTGAGCTGGCACTGGGCCAGAACATGCGTGTCGCGTTCATGCCCTGGAACGGTTACAACTTTGAGGACTCCATCCTCATTTCTGAACGTGTCGTTCAGGAAGACCGCTTTACCACTATCCACATTCAGGAACTCACCTGTGTGGCTCGTGACACCAAGCTGGGCTCGGAAGAGATCACCGGTGATATTCCAAACGTAGGTGAGTCAGCTCTTAACAAACTGGATGAAGCCGGTATCGTTTATGTGGGTGCTGAAGTCGGTGCTGGTGACATTCTGGTGGGTAAGGTGACGCCAAAAGGTGAAACCCAACTGACCCCGGAAGAGAAGCTGCTGCGTGCCATCTTTGGTGAGAAGGCTTCTGACGTTAAAGATACATCTCTGCGTGTACCGACCAGTGTGAAAGGCACCGTTATTGACGTTCAGGTCTTTACCCGTGATGGTGTAGAGAAGGATTCGCGTGCACTTTCTATTGAAAAGGCGCAGCTGGATGAATACCGCAAGGATCTGAACGAAGAGTTTCGTGTGGTAGAGAATGATACGTTTGCCCGTCTGCGTGGGGCTCTGCGTAACCAGCCTGTTGTCCGCGCTCCAGCAATGGGTAAGGGTGACCTGGTTAGCGACAGCTATCTGGATGGCCTGGAACATGAGCAGTGGTTCAAGCTGTCCATGGCAGATGAAGCGCTCAATGAGATGCTTGACCTGTCCAGAGAGCAGCTGAAAGAACGTCGTGCACAGCTGGATGAGCGTTTCGAAGACAAGAAGAAAAAGCTTCAGACTGGCGACGACATGGCGCCAGGTGTGCTGAAGATCGTTAAGGTTTATCTGGCCATCAAACGTCGTATCCAGCCTGGTGACAAGATGGCGGGTCGTCACGGTAACAAGGGTGTTATCTCCATTATCATGCCGGTAGAAGACATGCCGCATGATGAAGAAGGTAATCCGGTTGATATCGTACTGAACCCCCTGGGTGTACCGTCTCGAATGAACGTTGGTCAGGTGCTGGAAACTCACCTGGGTGCTGCTGCTAAAGGGTTAGGCGTGAAGGTCAATCGGATGCTGGAAGCCCAGCGGAGCATGGCCGAGTTGCGCAAGTTCCTGGATGAGGTTTACAACGGTATTCCGGGCTCCAGCCCTGTGCAGATTGAGTCGTTCAGCGATGCAGAAGTACTTGAGCTAGCCCGAAATCTGCGTGGCGGTGTGCCGATGGCAACTGCCGTGTTTGATGGCGCCAAGGAAACTGAAATCAAGCGCCTGCTTCGTCTGGCGGATATGGATGACAGTGGTCAGGTTAAACTGTTTGACGGTCGTACCGGTGAGTTCTTTGAACGTCCGGTTACCGTTGGCTACATGTACATGCTGAAGCTGAACCACTTGGTAGACGACAAGATGCACGCACGTTCTACTGGTTCTTACTCTCTGGTTACCCAGCAGCCTCTGGGTGGTAAGGCACAATTCGGTGGTCAGCGTTTCGGGGAGATGGAGGTATGGGCACTGGAAGCATACGGTGCTGCCTACACTCTGCAGGAAATGCTTACCGTGAAGTCCGATGACGTCGCTGGCCGTACCAAGATGTACAAAAACATCGTGGATGGCGACCACAGAATGGAAGCCGGTATGCCGGAGTCCTTCAACGTATTGTTGAAGGAAATCCGCTCACTGGGCATCGACATCGAACTGGAAACCGAATAACGAACGTGTGGCCAGGGTGCTCTCTTTCTGCCTCCTGATAGGCAGTCGCAGGGCACCTTGCACCGCGAGGAGATACGATCTTGAAAGACTTGTTGAATCTGCTCAAGACACAGGGCCAGACGGACGAATTCGACGCTATTCGGATTTCTCTGGCTTCACCGGACATGATCCGGTCATGGTCCTACGGCGAAGTAAAAAAGCCGGAAACTATTAACTACCGTACGTTCAAGCCTGAGCGTGATGGTTTGTTCTGTGCCAAAATTTTTGGGCCAGTGAAGGACTACGAGTGCCTGTGTGGTAAGTACAAGCGACTGAAGCACCGTGGTGTTATCTGTGAGAAGTGTGGCGTTGAGGTTGCTCTGGCTAAAGTACGTCGCGAGCGCATGGGGCATATTGAGCTAGCCAGCCCGGTTGCTCACATCTGGTTCCTGAAGTCCCTGCCATCCCGTATTGGTCTGTTGCTTGACATGACCCTGCGTGATATTGAACGGGTACTCTATTTCGAATCTTACGTTGTCGTTGATCCGGGCATGACGACGCTGGAGAAAAATCAGCTGCTGTCTGATGAACAATACTACGAAGCTCTGGAAGAGTTTGGTGATGACTTTGACGCCCGTATGGGAGCAGAGGCCATCAAAGGTCTGCTGGCGGATATCGACATCGAAGACGAAGTCAATACGCTGCGTGAAGAGATTCCACAGACTAACTCTGAAACCAAGCTGAAGAAGCTGAGTAAGCGTCTGAAGCTGCTGGAAGCGTTCCATAACTCAGGCAACAACCCTGAGTGTATGATCCTGACCGTTCTGCCGGTTCTGCCACCTGATCTGCGTCCGCTGGTTCCTCTGGATGGTGGTCGTTTTGCGACGTCTGACCTGAACGATCTGTATCGTCGAGTGATCAACCGTAACAACCGTCTGAAGCGTCTGTTGGATCTGAACGCGCCTGACATCATCGTCCGAAACGAAAAGCGGATGCTGCAGGAGTCTGTTGACGCACTGCTGGATAACGGCCGTCGTGGTCGTGCCATCACCGGTTCCAACAAGCGTCCTCTGAAATCCCTGGCTGACATGATCAAGGGTAAACAGGGTCGATTCCGTCAGAACCTGCTGGGTAAGCGTGTTGACTACTCTGGCCGTTCGGTTATTACCGTAGGTCCTACTCTGCGTCTACATCAGTGTGGTCTGCCTAAGAAAATGGCTCTGGAGTTGTTCAAGCCATTTATTTTCGGCAAGTTGGAAGCCAAAGGTCTGGCAACCACGATCAAAGCTGCCAAGAAAATGGTTGAGCGTGAAACCCCTGAGGTTTGGGATGTTCTGGCGGACGTTATCCGTGAGCATCCGGTCATGCTGAACCGCGCGCCGACTCTGCACCGTCTCGGTATTCAGGCGTTTGAACCGGTTCTGATCGAAGGTAAAGCAATCCAGTTGCACCCATTGGTGTGTGCGGCTTACAACGCCGACTTTGACGGTGACCAGATGGCGGTACACGTACCTCTGACTCTGGAAGCGCAGCTGGAAGCCCGTGCCCTGATGATGTCGACCAACAACATCCTGGCACCAGCGAACGGCGAGCCAATCATTGTTCCTTCTCAGGACGTTGTACTGGGTCTGTACTACATCACCCGTGATCGCATCAATGCGAAAGGTGAGGGCATGGCATTCGTTGATATCGACGAAGTTATGCGTGCATACCGTACCAAGGCTGTTGATCTGCATGCCCGTATTAAAGTGCGCGTGCATGAGAAGTACAGAGACGGAGAAGGTAAGGAACACGACAACAAGTTCCTGGCCGATACCACTGTAGGCCGAATGATCCTGTGGGATATCGTACCAGAAGGCCTGCCTTTCTCGCTGGTTAACCAGGCGATGAAGAAGAAGGCAATCTCCGGTCTGTTGAATGCCTGCTACCGTAACGTTGGTCTGAAAGAAACCGTTATCTTTGCAGACCAGATGATGTATCTGGGCTTCCAGTATGCAACGATATCCGGTACTTCCATTGGTGTTAACGACTTCGTTATCCCTCCTGAGAAGGCCCGCATCATCGATGACGCCAACGAAGAAGTTAAAGAGATCGAGAACCAGTTTGCTTCCGGTCTGGTAACGGCCGGTGAGAAGTACAACAAGGTAATCGATATCTGGTCCCGTGCTAACGAAATGTTGGCCAAGCGGATGATGGATAACCTGAAATCCGACACTGTTATTAATAAGCAGGGTAAGGAAGAAGAGCAGGAATCTTTTAACAGCGTTTACATGATGGCGGACTCCGGTGCGCGGGGTAGTGCAGCGCAGATTCGTCAGCTGGCGGGTATGCGTGGTCTGATGGCCAAGCCAGACGGTTCCATCATTGAAACGCCAATTACGGCGAACTTCCGTGAAGGTCTGAACGTACTCCAGTACTTCATCTCTACTCACGGTGCTCGTAAGGGTCTTGCGGATACCGCTCTGAAAACAGCGAACTCCGGTTATCTGACCCGTCGTCTGGTAGACGTTGCCCAGGATCTGGTAGTAACTGAAGACGACTGTGGCACCAGCGATGGTCTGCTGATGACACCGCACATTGAAGGTGGTGACGTAGTAGAGCCATTGGGTGAGCGTATTCTGGGTCGTGTGGTAGCTGAGGACGTACTCAAGCCAGGCAGCGACAGCGAAATTGCCGTACCGGCCGGAACCCTCATCGATGAAATGTGGGTGAAGCGTCTCGAAACCATGAACGTTGACGAGATGCGTGTGCGCTCGCCAATCAGCTGTGAAACCCGTCACGGTATCTGTTCCAAGTGTTATGGCCGTGATCTGGGTCGTGGACACCTGGTTAACAAGGGTGAGGCTGTCGGTGTAATCGCTGCCCAGTCCATCGGTGAACCTGGAACACAGTTGACGATGCGTACCTTCCACATCGGTGGTGCGGCATCCAGAAACGCAGCAGCAGACAGTGTAACCGTTAAGAACAAGGGTTCTGTTCGTCTGTTAAACCTGAAGTCTGTTGAGCGTAAAGATGGCACTCTGGTGGCTGTCAGCCGTTCCGGTCAACTGGCGGTTGCTGATGAGTTTGGCCGTGAGCGTGAGCGTTACAAGCTGCCTTACGGTGCCATGATTTCTGTGAAAGACGGTGATCAGATTGAAGCGGGTCAGACCGTAGCCAAGTGGGATCCACACACTCACCCGATCATCACTGAAACTGCCGGTATTGTTGAATTCCAGGGTATGGATGAAAATATTACCGTTAAGACTCAGACGGATGAACTGACCGGTCTGTCCAATATTGAGATCATGGATCCGAAGGATCGTCCATCTGCCGGTAAGGATATTCGTCCTGCCATGCAGCTGAAAGACGCGAATGGTAACGAGCTGAAGCTGCCAGGTACTGATGTTCCTGCCCAGTACTTCCTGCCAGCTAACGCTTTGGTGAACCTGGTGGATGGTGCCACTGTGGAAGTGGGTGCGGTTCTTGCCCGTATTCCTCAGCAATCTTCCGGTAACCGGGACATCACCGGTGGTCTGCCGCGAGTTGCCGACCTCTTTGAAGCCCGTAAGCCAAAAGAGCACTCGATTCTGGCGGAAATTTCCGGAACTATCGGCTTTGGTAAGGAGACCAAGGGTAAGAAGCGTCTGGTCATCACTCCGACTGACGGTACTGATCCATATGAAGAGCTGATTCCGAAGTGGCGTCACCTCAACGTGTTTGAAGGTGAGCAGGTCACTCAGGGTGAAGTTATCTCTGACGGTCCTACTAATCCTCATGACGTACTGCGTCTTCTGGGTGTCAGTGAACTGGCTCGCTATATCGTTAACGAAATCCAGGACGTATACCGTCTGCAGGGTGTAAAGATTAACGATAAGCATATTGAGACCATCCTGCGTCAGATGCTGCGTAAGGTAGAAATTACCGATACCGGTGATTCCAGCTTTATCCGCGGTGACCAGCTTGAGTACAACCGTTTGCTGGAAGAGAATGAGCGTGTTGCTCGTGAGAATGGCTTCCCGGCTAAGTTTGACCGTGTCCTGCTGGGTATCACGAAAGCGTCTCTGGCGACTGAGTCCTTCATTTCGGCGGCTTCCTTCCAGGAGACCACCCGTGTTCTGACTGAGGCAGCCGTTCACGGTAAGCGCGATTACCTGCGTGGCCTGAAGGAGAACGTAGTTGTAGGCCGTCTGATTCCTGCAGGTACAGGTCTGACTTACCATGCTGAGCGTCGTAAAGGGCGTGAAGAAGTTGAGTTCGAAACGCCTGTCAAGGTATCTGCTTCAGAAGTTGAACAGGCTCTGTCCGATGCTCTGAACTTCGGAGAAGTTTGATCGTTGAGTAAAGAGAAGGTATTCCCTCTCTAACTAACTCATAAAAAGCCACCGCTATGGTGGCTTTTTTTATGGCTGGCGGAACAGGAGTGTAGGGTTTAATTTTGTTGGCTTTATGCTGTGGAGGGGTGATTCAGACATTACGTTCTTTACAATGGAATAAAGGAACCAGAAATGCTGTTTTTTTCTCTAAAAGTCAGGTTTAACTCTGATATTTCAATAAAAAATCAGAGTTGATAGAGGTGGACTATGGCTTTTCAGGTGTGAAGTAATGTTAGATTCGGGTGGGGTGACCAGTAAAAGCACTGTCACAAATGAGGTTACTGCTTCTTTCCAGTACATACATGATAAGGGGTATGGCAGCTTTAAGGGGATGGTAACTAAGGCTTTGAACTTAGTGGAACCAATGGCGCAGAAAGTAGAGCAGTCATACGCTGATAATTATAGATGGGCAAATGCTGGTGGGGCAATATTAGCCGGCATTGGAGGTGCTCTCTGGCTCTGTTATGGATCATGGTCATTTATGTTTTGGTCCGTCGCACCGGTGGTGCCTGCTATGTATGTGGGGCACCGAATTACACAGTCGTATAATTCAGCTCGTGCTACAAGCCCTGAAGTAATTGCTAAACCAGCTTTTACAGGTGATGTCGAGTCCAGAGCAGGCAATCATACTGAAGGTGGTTCTTTGCTTGATCTATCTGTCACTGGTTCTCGCCCTCCTGATCCGTCAAAGCTGATGGAACCGGGGCGGGATACTTTATCTGAAAGAGGTTCTGAACAAATAGCCACAAAGATGATGGAAGGATTTGGAGGTCTTCTAAAAAAAATTTTGGATTTAATTGAAATGGCTGATGATTTGGCAGAGGCGAATTCTATTTGGTTGGTTAATTCTTTATACAAAGATGGTAAAAGAGAAGCTACTGCTGAAACAAAAGAGCGTCAGATAGTCCAGGCAAGAAAAGCTATGAAGGCTATGTTTTTTGTAACATTGCTTCGCCAACAGTCATCAGATACAAATATTGCTGATACGGTTTATAGAGATGTTTTAAAGGCTGAGAGAAAGTCTCGATTTTCCAGAATATGTGACTCTCAGAATGTTGATTATGAAAAGCTGGCGAAGCACTTTCTTACTTATGCCAAGGATCCTGTTATTGACTCAGGGCTCTTGAAAGCTCCAGAAACCCAAGCTTTTCTTCTTAATTTATTTACACGCGGTTGGGATGTGTCAGATCGGCTGGGTAATGTCGCACAAGAAGAAATGAAAACATTGCTACTTTCTGATTGCCAAATGGTAAGAAGCGTTTTACTTGAAGGTATCGAGTCAGCTCATATAGCTACAGACAGTCCATGCGCTTCACTATCAGCCCCAGTTACTGATGGGGCTTCAAGTGGCAACTTAAGGCAACGAAAAGATAGCAGGCAGAGCTCTACAAGTTAGTGGGTTGTGTATAATGACGGGTCAGTAGTTATTGTTTGGTGACGTGTTTTATTTATGCGCAGACTTGATCTTATTCTTGTAGATCAGGGTAAAGTTTCTTCTCGAAGTCGAGCCCAGCGTCTAATTAGTGAAGGCAAAGTGAACGTCCGGCAATCCAGCGGCTGGGAGACTCCAGTCAAAGCAGGGCAAAAATATCCCGACTGGATTGAGGTTGATATCTGTCAGGATGAGCGTGATAACTTTGTTTCCCGAGGGGGAATGAAGCTGGCCGGTGCGCTGGATATGTCAGGTTTGTCTCTGGCTGAAACGACAATTATCGATGTGGGTCAATCTACTGGCGGGTTTACAGACTGTGTTTTAAAGGCTGGAGCGGCCAGGGTGGTTGGTATTGAAGTCGGGCATGGCCAATTGGTTGAGGTTCTTCGTAACGACCCGCGTGTGGCTTGTCTTGAGGGAATGAATGCCCGTGCATTGCCTGTAAGCCTTCTTGAATATACGGACCAGCAGCAGGGATTTGATCTTGCGGTTATGGATGTGTCATTTATCTCTCAGACCAAGATATTGCCCTCGCTGGTGCCGCTGCTAAAGAAAGGCGGTCAATTGCTCAGTCTGGTCAAGCCACAGTTTGAAGTTGGGCCAGGTGGTCTGGGTAAAGGTGGGATTGTCAGGGATGAGAGACTGTATCCGGAGGTTGAGCAATCTATCAAAACCTGTTGCATAGAGCTTGGGTTGAAAGTTTGTGGGTACTTCGCTAGCCCAATTACTGGTGGTGATGGTAATCGGGAGTTTTTTATCTGGGCTGAACGGCATTAATACCGCTTTTCGCTGCCCGCTTACCGCAAAAGCAAACCCGGGAGTTTCGGAATAGCCACCCTGTAATGAGTCTGTCACAAATAAGATTTATGCTTTATTCAGGTCGGGAAATACCGTGAAGTCCTTGGTCCGCAAAATTCCGGCTTATATTTTGCGGGCATCGGGCAGCGAATTCACGGCCCCAGCCTCCATAGCCTGATGGGCAACCGGTAGTGGTTGACCAGCGCTTTCAGTCGCTGCCAGTAGGTCTCATCTTGAGCATGCTTTAATACCAGGACAATACCGGCTTGCTTGCTGGTCAGCATGCTGTAATCCAGTGCCTGGCCAACCGCTTCCGACCATTTTCTGGCAAATTCAATTTCAATGGCATGGGTGTCGGTCAGGCAATCAATGCGGCGACCATCTTCCATACGTACCTCAACCTCTCCTTTCATTCCCCTGCACCAGACATTCTGATACCAGGCTTCAACCGGTGCGGCCCATATCGATCCATGGCCTGTGATGAACAGGAGTATCGTGTTGACTTTTATCAGGTTGTACCAGAATCGAAGGCTGTCTTTGTTGGTCATCCATCGGTCCCAGACTGTTTGTGATGATAGCCATATCGGCATATGCGCTCGAAAAATCAAGCGGTTAACGGTGATGTCAGGAGGAATAATCGGGGTGTCAGTGAGCTTGATGGCGGAGTGAATTAATCTGTACCTGGTTTATGGACCCTGGCATCTGCTTTTGAATGCCTTCCTGTTTGTATTTATTTTCTGATTTTGAGGCTTAAGGAGGCTGCGGATGTCATTACCAATTGGTGAAGTTATACCAATCGCTTTTTCTAAATCCTTTAGCTGATGCCAGCTATGCTCAGACATCATTATCAAGCGTTTTATCTGGAACAGATGTCTCGTCGACCACAGCTACCCG
>OODV01000078.1 GCA_900299555.1 uncultured Endozoicomonas sp. | reverse complement strand
GTGTGAGCCCTTTGAGTTTGCCACTCCAGGGAGGAGGGATCAGGCGGAACTTCCCATCATCCCGCTCGATCCTTGGTACGCGTGCATGAAGATAACATTCATGTTGAAAGAAGTTCATATGCCGCCATTCTTTCTGAAAGGTATCGTATGCTGGGTACTCCTTGCCAGAAGGATCATCCTCACTGTTATCTTTGAAGGTTGCCCCTCGCTGAAAGTTAAGAAAAATATCCAATCTGGATTGTTCAGTATTGAACTCAATTGACTCAATGTACCAGGGATAACTGATTCCAAGGGCATTCTGAAACAATTCTTCCATGAGTGTCTTCAGGCCTGTGATGTCATGCAGAGTATTGGATTAAGAATACAGCGTTACCCACTCACTTTTCAAAAGAGCCCTTTCGGGTTCAGGTCGTACACGTATTCCATACCGGATGACAGGAAGCCGCCGGTACCCGCTGTCGGGTCATAGATGGTGCGGATAATGCCTTCTTTGGTCAGGGCATCGTCGTCTTCCATAAACACCAGAGAAGTGGTCAGGCGCACGATATCCCGTGGAGTGAAGTGTTCACCGGCGGTCTCATTAGAGCCCTCCGCAAACCGGCGGATCAGTTCTTCAAACACCAGCCCCATATCGTGGTTGGAGATTTTGGCCGGGCTGAGGTCGGTACTGGCGAACTTGCCCACCACTTTGTACAACAGGTTGGCTTCGTTCAGAGTGCCGATAAATTCATCAAACCGGAAATGCTCAAAGATCTCCCGCGCATCTTTTGAGAAACACTGGATGTAAGTTTCCAGGTTGGACTTGATATCCCCCTGACCCAGCTTCGACAGGTTCATGGGTGAGGTGTTGTAGAACGATAATCCACCGGTTGCCCGCAACAGCATTTTCTCCATACCGTCTTCCGGCAGGTTCATCACTTTCACTTTTTCGTACTGTGCCAGCACATCGTTCTTGCTGGATTCCAGCACACATTCCAGACGACGGAGCAGAGTAAAAGGAAGAATGATGCGACCGTACTGGGACTGTTTGAAGTCTCCACGTAGAAGGTCTGCAACGGACCATATAAAGGAGGCAAGGTTGTTGTGGTTAGGTTGGGGCATAGTGAGTCATCAGTGAGCAAGTGGTGAGCGTCGGTGAACCGAGCAAAAAGCTGGCCTATTTTACGCGTATTTATGAGGCAGTCGCAAAACTCAACATATTTTTTGCGTGCACATCGGTTTCTGAAGCTGGCGATATGCGCCAGGGATAGCCTTGGACAGTAGTGAGGAGAAATCAGTGCATATAAAGAAGAGTAGAGACATGCCCTCGATTAACGCATCAGTAGTCGTTTGAATAAATCTCCTTTGGTAATATTCTGTTGATTGCTTTCATCCTTTTGACGGATAAACGACGCCTTAATGGAAACTGCCTCCCATCATCAACGCTACACCGACCATCAGCCACTGGTTCATCTTCAGGGATCGCTGGAGCGGGTCACCTTCCACAGCGAAGCCAGCGGGTTCTTTGTCATTCGCGTCAAGTGCAAGGGGCAGCGTGAGCTGGTGACCATGACCGGTAACACACCCTCGGTGACACCCGGCGAGTTTGTGGATGCCACCGGCATTTGGTTTAACGACCATAAGCACGGGGTTCAGTTCAAGGTTAAACAGATCAAAACCGTGACACCCAATACCCTGGAAGGGATCGAGAAATACCTGGGTTCCGGTATGGTGAAGGGCATCGGCCCCCATTTTGCCAAACGGTTGGTCAAAGCCTTTGGTGAACAGGTGTTCGATATTATTGAGGAGAACCCGGAACGGCTGATGGAGCTGGAGGGCATCGGTAAGAAGCGACGTGAGAAGATCACCTCGGCCTGGTCAGAGCAGAAGGTGATCCGGGAGATTATGGTGTTCCTGCAATCCCACGGTGTTGGCACAGCCCGGGCGGTGCGTATTTATAAAACCTACGGCGATGAGTCCGTGGCGAAAGTACAGGAGAACCCGTACCGGCTGGCGCTGGATATTCACGGCATCGGCTTTAAAACGGCTGACAACCTGGCTATGCAGCTGGGGATCGACCGGGTGTCGTTAATACGCGCCCAGGCCGGGGTGCGCCATGTGTTGCAGGAGTGTTCCGGAGAAGGGCATTGTGCCCGACCGTTTGAGGCGTTGGTGAACGATGCGGTCACGCTGCTGGAAATACCGGAAGACACCATTAAGGAAGCGATTCAGTGTGAGATCAATGAGGATCGGCTGACACCGGAGACCATTGATGAAGTACCCTGCCTGTTTCTGACGCCGCTCTACCGTGCCGAGCAGGGGGTTGCCAACCATGTGAATCGCTTGCTTCAGGGATGTTCCGGCTGGTCTGGTATTGCCATGGACAAAGCCATTCCCTGGGTGGAGGAGAAAAACAACATTCAACTGTCCGACTCCCAGAAAGGGGCGATTGAGCTGGCGGTGCAGAATAAGTTCTGCATCATTACCGGTGGCCCGGGCGTGGGTAAAACGACGGTGGTGAACAGCATCCTGAAGATTATCCAGGCCAAGCGGGTTGAGGTGACGCTGTGTGCGCCAACGGGGCGTGCCGCCAAGCGTTTGTCTGAATCGACAGGGCAGGAAGCCACCACCATTCACCGGCTGCTGGATTTTGATCCGTCCGCCTTCGACTTCAAACG
>OODV01000225.1 GCA_900299555.1 uncultured Endozoicomonas sp. | reverse complement strand
TTCATTTACAGGATATTGCAACTTCGGATCGAAGAACCTTTGCAGGATTTAGGTTAAATCATTTTTGGAACCGGCATCAGGAATAAAGTTAGGGAAAATGCGAATAAGTCTCGGGTCATGAGATAATATTTCTACCGCTTCCAGCTTGGGTTTCTATCAATGAGTCAGCTCAGTTTTTCAGATAGTGAGTTTTTGCAAAAACGCAGAACAACCCGAAAAGAGCGTTTTTTTGCCAAAATGGAAAAGCTTGTGCCATGGCAAAGAATTATCAGTGTCATTGAGCCTTATTACCCAAAGCCTGGTAATGGTCGTCGCCCTTACCTACTGGAGGTGATGGTTCGTATTCATTACCTCCAGCAGTGGTACAGTCTCAGCAACGAGGGCATGGAAGATTCATTGTACGAAATTTCATCTATGCGTCTGTTTGCCGGATTATCGCTGGACAAAGCCATCCCTGATCGCACAACCATCATGAACTTCCGGCACTTGCTCGAAAAACACCAGCTGGGGCGAGCGATTTTTACTGAGATTAATAACTGGCTTACGGACTCTGGTGTCATCCTGAAAGAAGGCACCCTGGTGGATGCCACCATTATCAAAGCACCGACGTCGACCAAAAATAAAGATAAGCAGCGTGATCCTGATATGCACCAGACTAAAAAGGTTAATCAGTAGCACTTCGGTATGAAGGCTCACATTGGCGTTGATGCCTGTACCGTGCTGACTCATAGTCTTACAACCACTTCTGCCAATGAGCACGATCTCAATCAGACAGGAGAACTGCTCCATGGGTTGAGCAGTTTATATTCAGTGATTCCGGTTACCATGGAGCAGAACAACGCCCCGAGTTGCAGGATGTGTCTGCTGAGTGGTTTATCGCTGAAATTCCATCCCGGCTCAAAGAGCTGAAAAAGCACCCTCGAAAGAATAATGATGCATTGAAATTGGAATACAACAAGGCCAGTATCAGGGCATTTTTGGAGCATCCCTTCAGAATCATCAAATGCCAGTTTGGTTTTGTGAAAGCCATCTAAAAAGGGCTTGAGAAAAACGACAACAAGCTGGCAATACTGTTTGGGCTGGCGAATATCGTCAGGTTTGGTCAAATGATTCGGGCATAGGGTTGACCCGCCCGAAAACTGTAAGATATTTCCATTTGTGTGTGAATATTAGAGACTTTTCCATCAAAACCTGAGAAGCAGGCCAGTTTGAAAAGGATTAACCCATCAACTTATGAAATGGACTGGGTTGTTCGCACTTTATTTATACGACTACCGACTTTTGTTTTATAGACTCACTCTCTCGATATTTTCAGAAAATTCCAGATGCTACTTTTTTAAAGAAATTGTAAGTATATATATGAAAGTATACGCGATGTTCGACTTTTTAAAGAATATTTCAAATATCTAAAAGCCTTGCATTGCAAGGGCTACAGCTTAAATAATGAACTAACGTTTAGCATTATTTTCGCTACCTCTTACGACCATAGACGTAAAATATGGCTGTTTTCTGTCCATTCAGAAAGTTGGTCATACGGTCACAGTCTCTGAAGCCCTTGTAAACCAAGGGAATGCTATTTATTGGTAGAGACAGAAAAGTCGAACATCGCGTGAAAGTATATCAAATAGAGCCTAAACGATTAAAGACGTCTATAATTTTTTAGTACGAATTTTTTACTGGTTAATGCTTGTACACTGGACTGACAGAATATGTACAACCAACTGAAATTGTATATGTGAGCCAGCCTTACTCAATTAGAAAATATGATTTTACTTGGTTAACTCCCTAGAGAGGGATAGGCGAAAACACGCTTAAACCGATTTATTGCAAACTTGCTTATAGCATTTGGTTTTATCTATAAATACTTGATATTTATTATCGTGATTTGGAGGCGATACAATTGAGCAAAATAGCGATCGTGACAGGTGGTACTCGAGGAATTGGTGAAACAATCAGTACTCACCTCAAAGACCTAGGTTACACCGTTATTGCAAATTACGTAAGCAATGATCAAGCAGCACAAGCATTTATGG
>OODV01000168.1 GCA_900299555.1 uncultured Endozoicomonas sp. | reverse complement strand
CTGATTGGACACCCTCTAGAATCCAGCTTTAAGAAGTGCGTAGCGGGAATCGCTGTCGAAATGATGATATGAATATTCCTTGATCACCTCTTCAGTCACGTTTCCTGATGCGATAAAAGAATAGTCTCTAGCCCAAAAGTGCCTCCCCAATAACACTTTTTCAAATCAGAAAGCTCTCAAATAGCTTTGATAAAGACATTCCTTCAGTCTTCACATTACTTCACCTGACGCCATATTGGGCGGAACTGCCACAAACAGGTGTACATCATCCTTACTGATCACGCCTTTGAGAATATCTATCTCAAATACCTGGCATGTTTCTCTTATAAGTTCTCGGGCTATTAGACCAACAACACCCTTAAGCACCTGATATTAAGTATTTCGTGAAAAATACAAAGTGATACTGAATATTGAATACTGTGTGACTGCCATATCCATACTCCATCGCAAAACCCCTACACCGAGATGCCTGCAACAAATTAGCATAGCTAAAGCTGACCGACTAAAGCCGGTGATTTTAACCTTGTGAGAGACTGACAAAAAATGGCCAAATCCGGCATTTTCACATGACTGCATGGATGCAGGAGCTAGAGCAAAGCAGGAACAGTTGCCGGTGGGGCATTGGTAAATCAGGCTCCCAGGGGGGGCTTGAACAATCAGACATCTGCCCAGCCACTCGGCAATAACGCCAGACAACATTCAAAGGACATAGTAAGAAAGGGATCTTGATGTACTTTCATCCCGTTTATCATTGGCCGCATGTAGGCTTTGGGCTCCATATGTTGTCTACTTGACAAGTTAGTCAGGTTATGGTGTTTGCCATTGATACTATTCCTGAGAATCAGTAGAGCCTTCCTCTACAGTGCTACCGCTTACTATTGGCTGCTCCGGTATATCGACCTCAGAAGATGCTGAACCAAGTAAGCTGGACACCATGGCCGGCACACACTCCTGTCCATGTTCCAAAGCCGATTCTCCTGCTGTACTGGTACTCCCAATACCTTGACCAGAAGCACCGCCCCATAACTTTTTCCAGCCCCATCCGGCTATTGATGCGGCGTAGTCCACTGCTTGGTCTACCGGAATTTTAACCAGCTTATAAGGCACTTTTACCATAGTGATCATGATACTGACGGGCGGAGAGATAGCATGTTCCACGTTTGCTCTTCTATTTATTGATGATGTTTCCAGCTGTTCATCAGGCTTTGCAATGATTGCCGCCGGCCTGTCTATTGATGTCTCAGCGTTATAAGTCCTAGAAATTAATGAGCCCGTTATACCAGATTGTTCTGCCGAACTATGATGTGATTCCACATCTGGCTTCAGGTTAAGGGGTACATCTGTACTGGTTACCAGAACCTCTACATCGGCAACACCGCCCCCCGATTTTTTCCCTGTCCACCCGGCAAAAGGCTTCATCATATATTTGACTGTATACTCGAAGGGGTATTTAACAAGCCCATAAGAATGATCTGCTAAAGAGCGCATGACACGCGCCGGGAAATGGGTGCTGGCTTTGCGATCGTCATTGATATCTGGAATTGCCTGATGACTTTGTGATTCAGCCGTATCAATGGCTACACGATCACTCTCTGAGATTGCTACGGTCTGAATATTCTCAGGCAGTGTTGACTCAGAAGTACTGAGGGGTGATTCCAGTTCTATGTCGCCAGTATCGGTTTCCAAACCATGAACACCTGGTACAGACTCCATTTGCCAAAACTCCATGGGTGCTTCCGCCACCCGCGTTTGCACACCCTGTTGAGTTGTTAGAACAATCCGATTCTGCTGAAGCACATGTTCATCTTCTTTCACTTCAGGTAATAATGGCACCTGCTCAGAAAGGGGTTCCTTATAGCCCAAACAGGACAATGCAGTCAGGCTGTCATGAACCAGTGAGCCAGTGCCGTAGATACCTGAGTCAAACTTACCTTCAGTATTTAACAACAGGTTTCCCAGCCCTTTTTCTTTTAACAACCCAGTAACATGCTCACCATGTTGAAAAACCTCTTCATCAAGAGTTCGGGTCGGCTGTTTGCCCAGGTGAATTTCAGTTGGAGGAAGTTCTGTGAGTGGTTTGGGTATTGTACCTTGTTCTGTTTCCACCTTAATCAGATCGAGTAACGTATCCGAAGCAGAGAAGAGCATTGTTTCCAGCTCTTGAGGGAGTATGCAGTCTTGCTCATCGATGGGTTCTGGCAACCCTGATTCTGCCAGCCCGTGGCAGGGGAATCGGGGCACACTGTCAATTGCTGACAACACGTATGTGCCATCAGGATCAAGGGGAAATGACAAAGGCACAGGTGCTTCTGATACTGCTTTTTCAGAAGTGCCTGTGCCCTGTGAGGTTTTCAGTACAGTTAACGTTGTCGTTTCCTGTGCGACTTCAGGTATCTGGTCTTCAAGAGTGGAGGTATTTGATCCACCCTCTTCGACTGATAATGCCGTCCTTTGAGTTTCCTCTGGCGTTAATGCTTTACCGAGGTTTCCAACGCGTCACCATACCCGTTCTGCTGTGGATTACTTAATGGACGATCTTTGAGTTGCTGTGCAAATATCTGACTTTCCATTTGCGTATAATCACTCTGCATTTGATCATGAACACTTTGCAAGTGAAATTCTAGCTGCGCCTCTAAGTCTTTACTTCTGCTTTGCAGAAGTGGATTTTCTCTGGTCAACTCATCGTTTGACCATCCAAGCCTGACACTTAACTCCAGTAATTCATCCTTTTCTTTCTCATGGTATGAGATTTCTGTTTTCGCCATTGCCAGGTCCTCTTCAGCTCTAGCACCATCGATAAGTCGACGCTTTGCCATTTCCTTGACCGTATGAATATCAGGCTGTTTTGATCGTTCTTTCGTAAGTACATACTCAAGAGAAGCCATCGCAGCAGATTCAACTCCAGCAACACCACCTTCGCGAATAATTCTTTCCTTTTCTTCTAGACGCTTTTTCAGCTCTCGCTCACTATAATGAAGGTTTCTGGTGCATTCTAGGAAATATTCATCGCCTTTTTCAAGGACAATACGCTCCTCGATAACGTGCTCCTCAAGCAGCACTGCTATTAATTCTTTTTTTCTGTCAGGTAAGGCTTGAAATGTTTCGTTTTCAATCGCTTTCATAGACTGCCAGCGATTTAAAGTCTCTTCAACCTTCTGGAGCTGCTCAGTTAACCTGGCGATCTCCGGTTCCTTATCTTCTATAAACTGTTTGGCCAAGCCTTTAGACTCCTGAATCCTTTCATTATCTTGAGACAGCTCAGTGTTATTTAATTTCAACTGCTGCAAATGCTGAGATAACTCAGCTAATTGCTCTCGTGTATCTGCAAGAGTGCTATCGTTTTCTTTTAGCTGTGTGCTTTCAGCCTTCAACCGCTTGTTTTCTCTTCCAAACTTTATAACCGTTTGCTCAGTCTGATGAAGAGTATCTCTGGTCTGTTGCAATCTTTCTTTCTGAGCGGCTCTATCTTTTATTATATTTTTAACTGCTTGCTTAGTTTTGTGTAACCTGGTTTCCAATTGTTGACATTCACCTATTTGTTGAGCCAGCACTGCCTTTAGCTTTTTCTGCTCGTCTTCGAAACCTTCCTTCAACCTCTCTGCAGACGCTTTAGAATCTTCTAACTGTTGTTGCAAACCACTAATTCTAGACTCAGCTTCAGCCTGAGTAACCATCTGCACTCGACAAGCTTCCAGATCCTGCTCAAGTTCAGTAATTTTCCGTTGGAGTTTTTGCTGGCTCTCTCTGTCACAATCTGCCATTGTACGGAGGGCGTTGCGGGCTTCTTTAAGTTCTTCTGTTATCTGATGAATATGCAACTCTTTATCAGCCAGCTTAACGTGAGAAGCAGCTTGAGACTGTTGAAGTTTCAGCGCCAACTCACTCCTCTCTCTATTAAATTGCTCTGCCGCGTCTGCCAGATCCTTTTTCAGCTTAGCCATTTGATGATCTGACTGGCCCTTTTCCTGCTGTAAATTAGCCACCTGCCCCTTCAAAGCAACCGTCTGCCTTTCAGCATTTTCTGCACGCGCTGCAACGTTTGCATTATCGTTTTGCTGCTGAGCCAGCTGATAACCTAAATGGTTATTTTGCTGCTGTAACTGAACCAATCGTTGATCTGCATGCGCTTTCGCAGAATAAAGCTCGCCAGCCTCAATTTTCCGGGCAGCGACTTCATCCGACAATTCAGCATTTTTGCTATACAGAGTTTCTTTTACCTGCTTCAGCTTTGCGGCATCTTCTGCATGCTGAGCTGTCATTGGGAGGAGTTTTTGCACGGGGGTTTCAAAGTTTGTGATTTTTCTGCTCAACAGCCTAACGCACCTGTAGCCATCGTAAAGAAAGGACAGCGGGAGTAAAACCGGAGAAAGCAATAGAGTAACGGGATAACCCGCAATGCCTAATTTACTGACGATCCGCCTTCCCCAGCTGACAATACTGAGTGTCTTAAAGCCCTGACCTTCAACCGCTGCTTTAGTGGTTTGATGAATATTGTTGGCACCAGTTTGAACCTTATCAATCGTAGATGGCTGGTCAGCGCCTGGCACAACATTAACCAATGGATTGTTAGAAACAGAACCAGCACCCACTATAATTCCCTCTCACTGTTTTTAATGGAAGTTAATAAATTGAACTCCAGTTTTAGAGAGGAAAGTTATAAATTAGTTTCATGGTCAGGTTAATGATTTTGAAATATAAAAATAATTTAAGATATTAAATAAGAATAAATGAGACGTTTTTTACTCATCGCCTCGTTAAAGATTACCGTTTCACTTCGAACAATTGAGTCTTAATGGCCAGGACCTGTTGACGTTTCGTTGCGAGGCTCAGTGGCTCCGAAAAGCATCATATGCGCAAAAACGCTTGTGCAGCGCGTAGTTACTCTACGTTAAGCAAGTCTGACACAGTAGATGGCGCTTTTTCCAGCCAGACTGCGCGTCCTGCCCAAAGGGCCTATCAGGGCGCCCCTATGCCTTAGTTACGATATGTTGAAAGGCAACCGGCCTTTATACCCTTTGGGTATTACTGCAATGCTGCGTCTCGTCATAGGAGCGCCCTGATACGCTGAGCACGCAACGAAACGTCAACAGCCCCTAATACACTTTACACTGAACCAAGGCGAAATAGTACCAGGCAGCATTCCCTTGCTGATTAATATTTACCTTCATCCACGGCAGCTCAGAGCACCGCAAAAGTACTTCTACATCTTCCTTCAGGATGTCCAAAATATTCTTAACCCCGGGGTGAATAGAAGCTGATGTTTGCCAGTTCTTTCGCTCCCATGAAACATGGACGCTTCTCCCGAGAGTGTAAATCTAACTGTGCTTCTGCCTCAGTTAATATAGTTGGCTAAGCGGTCTTCAAACAGAATCAAAAACTTGTTTAAGGCCACTTTCCAGTTTCTGATCGGCATCGTCCATTTTTTGGAAGCATCCCGAATAGCAAGGTAGATCACCTTTCTCGCCGAGTCATCTGTCGGGAAGACTTTCCGCTTGTTCAGTGCTTTACGAATCACGCTATTCAAGGACTCTATAGCATTCGTCGTATAGATGGCCTTACGGATATCCATAGGATAGCTGAACAGCGTGTTCAGGTTATGCCAGTTCTCCAGCCAGGATTTACTGATCCTCGGATACTGATCACTGATACGCTCCAGAGCCAACAACGCTTCCTCTTCAGTGGTGGCCTGGTAGACCTGTTTCAGGTCAGTCGTGAGCGCTTTGTAGTCTTTATAAGAGACATACTTCAGCGAGTTACGCACCATATGGACGACACAGAGCTGGATTTGGGTCTGGGGAAAGACCGTGTTGATTGCATCAGGGAAGCCCTTCAGACCATCAACACAGGCAATCAGGACATCCTGAACCCCACGATTCTGGAGCTCTGTCAGAACTCCCAGCCAGAACTTTGCACCCTCTGTCTCAGAAATCCAGAGCCCCAGGAGATCCTTTTTGCCTTCCAAGTTTACGCCAAGAGCCAGATAGACGGCTTTGTTGATGACTTGTTTATCCTGGCGGACCTTAACCATGATGCAATCGAGATAGAGCACAGGATAAACGGGATCAAGAGGACGGGATTGTCACTCGGTAACTGTTTCAAGAACACTTTCAGTAACCTTGGATATCAGGGTTTCTGAAAAATTAGCGTCGTACATCTCCTTGAAGGTAGCAACGATATCTTGAGTGGTCATGCCATTAGCATAGAGACTGATAATCTTGTCGTTCAACGAAGAAAAGCGTGTTTGTCTTTTCTTCACAAGTTGAGGCTCAAATGAGCCATCTCTGTTACGGGGTGCCTCTATCTCCAGAGGCCCATCTTCTGTCGATAGTTGCTTGGTTAACTTACCGTTTCGGCGGTTACCAGAGGGACTCCTGGAGTGTTTCTCGTACCCCAGATGTTCCTCAAGCTCTGTGTTCAGAGCGGTTTCAATAGCCACCTTGGAAAGCATCTGTCGGAAGTCGTTAAGATCACTCTCTGACTTGATGGATTTGGCAGCTTCTTTAGCAAAGGCTTCAAGTTGCTTGATATCCATGTTGGCTCTTTTGAAAAGTGAGTGGGTAACGCTGTATTCTTAATCCAATACTCTGCATGACATCACAGGCCTGAAGACACTCATGGAAGAATTGTTTCAGAATGCCCTTGGAATCAGTTATCCCTGGTACATTGAGTCAATTGAGTTCAATACTGAACAATCCAGATTGGATATTTTTCTTAACTTTCAGCGAGGGGCAACCTTCAAAGATAACAGTGAGGATGATCCTTCTGGCAAGGAGTACCCAGCATACGATACCTTTCAGAAAGAATGGCGGCATATGAACTTCTTTCAACATGAATGTTATCTTCATGCACGCGTACCAAGGATCGAGCGGGATGATGGGAAGTTCCGCCTGATCCCTCCTCCCTGGAGTGGCAAACTCAAAGGGCTCACAC